>JAQTNM010000017.1 GCA_028713875.1 Candidatus Omnitrophota bacterium
ACTTTGCCGAAACTGCGGCGGACCGCTTTATAGCTTTTTTTAGGCATCAATTCACGGAAGGTCCAGAGGCCGTTACGGAACCTGCGGCTGGCTACGCGCATGCGGTGGAGATATTCAATGTCGGAGGAAGAGAGCGTTCCCTGTTTTTCTTTGATGAAAGCTTTTGAGCGGCGGGAGATGGTTTTAGCGGCATACTTTTTGCCGTTGAAAGGACTCATTTTAAATATCGAGTCATAAAGAAATCCTGGGCTCAGAATTTATTCTCTTCGTTTTTTGCCCGGGAGTAAGTTTTTTCGGCAGCCAGGTAATATGAGTCAAGAGTGTCTTTCCAGCAGGCCGACATTATTTCCTCAATATCGGTTTTGAGCTCTTCGTTGGATATCTCAAAGAGGAGCTCGATCCTGGAGTCGAAATTGCGGCTCATCCAGTCGGAAGAAGCCAGGTATACGCGTTTACTAAGGTTATTATTGAAGATGAATACCCTGGCATGCTCAAGGAAGCGGCCGACAGTGCTCTTTACCTTAATGTTTTCGCTTAAATTCTTCACCCCCGGTGTTAAGCAGCATATGCCTCTGACGATAAGCCTTACCTTTACGCCCGCGCAGGAAGCCTCATATAGTTTTTCGATCATCCTGGCATCTTCCAGCGAGTTCATCTTGGCAAAGATGAAACCGTTTTTGTATTTATTCTGGTTCTCGATCTCCGTATCGATCAGCTCAAAGAAATACTGGCGCAGGTCATTGGGGCTTGAGACTACTTTTCTCCACCGGCCGGGGACGGAATATCCGGTAATGACGTTAAAAACATCGGAGATGTCGCGGGCAAAGTCGTCGTTTGCGGTAAAATATCCTATATCGGTGTAGATAAGAGCGGTTTTTTCGTTGTAATTACCGGTAGAAAGATGGACGTAACGCTTGATTTTGTTCTCTTCTTTGCGGACCACCAGGCTCATTTTGGAATGTATCTTCATTCCCGCAAGACCGTAAATCACGTGGCAGCCGGAATGTTCCAGTTCTTTGGCCCAGCGGATATTTTTTTCTTCATCAAAGCGGGCCTTTAGCTCTACCAGGACAGTGACCTGTTTTTTGTTCTGCGCCGCCTCTTTCAGGGCCCTGATAACGGCAGAGTCCTCATCGACCCGGTAAAGAGTTATCTTTATCCCCAGCACCCCGGGATCGCCTGCTGCCTGGCGCAGGAAGTCTATCGTGGGCTGGAACGATTGATAGGGCAGGTGCGTAATAAAATCCTTTTCCTTTATTTTATCGAATATGTTTTCATATTCTAATTTTGGCGGGGTATAAGCAGGAAAGCGCAGCTGCGGTTTATCTGACTGCGAGATAAGTTCAAAAAGATAGGTGGTATCCAGGATCTCGCCGGTCCGCACAATCTTATCTTTCTGCATATCTAATCCGGCGCAGAGTGAATCTACAAGCGGCTCTTCGGCGTTTTTTTCGATCTCAAGCCTTATGATTTTAGCCCAGGGGCGTTTGTGGACTTCTTCTTCGATCGTCTTTAGAAGGTCCTGGGAAAATTCCTCTTCCGGGGATATCTCGCTGTCGCGCAACACCCTG
Organism: Candidatus Omnitrophota bacterium; assembly: GCA_028713875.1. Lineage (GTDB taxonomy): Bacteria > Omnitrophota > Gorgyraeia > Gygaellales > Profunditerraquicolaceae > JAQTNM01. Next base: position 1,572 of record JAQTNM010000017.1, read on the forward strand.
AAGATGCAATTGGATAATATTTTGTATCCGCGGAAAAAGTCCTCCAGGTTCTGCCTGATGATTTCATCGATAAGGATAAAGCGGGTTTCTTCCTCTTCAGAAGGCAGCTTAAGCAGACGCGGAATATTTTTGGGTATAGGTATAAGCGCCATATAGGATTTATCATAGCGGCTTAAGGAGACTGCGAATGCGATCGTCTTTGAGGGGATAACCGGGAAGGGGTGTCCCTGGTCTATCGCCATGGGCGTAATGATGGGGAACAGGTTATTTTCAAAGAATTTCGCGACGTATTTCTTTTGAGGCGCCGATAACTCCTCCGGTCTAAGTATGGAAATCTTGTTCTTCTCCAGCCCTTTGGCGATGCTTCCTTTGAGAATATTGTTAGCCGTTTCTATCAGGTTTTCAACTGTCTCGCGGCATTCCTGCAGGATATCTTGAGGGTAGTAACCGAAGACGTCTTTTTTGTTGTAACCCGCATCAATCAGCCGCTGCCTGAACGCAACTCTTACCATAAAGAATTCATCGAGATTATTGGCGAATATCGCCACGAATTTCAGCCGTTCAAACAGGGGGTAGCGTTCTTCGCAGGAAGCCTCCAGCACCCGCCGGTTAAAGGCCAGCCAGCTCAAGTCGCGGTGGATGAATTTGTCTTCTTTTGCGGGGGATGTCTCTTGTCCCATGAAGGGTTTCCTTTTATTGTTTTTAGCTTTTGATTGAAAGGCTGACCTTGTTGCCCGTGATTTCTTCAAACAGGGTTTTTTTGTTCATGAAATCTTCCTGTTCGAGCATGAAATTTCCTTTAACGTAAGCGATGAGCGCAACGTCCCCTTTCTGGCTGATTTTGACCTCGAGTTTCTCGATTTTTTGTTTATGCGAGCGGTCCAGCGCGTTGGCTATTCTCAATAGGCTGCTTAGTTTTTGCACGACAATCTGATTCTCCAGGGAAAGGGAGCTGTAGATTAGGTGCGTTTCGTTCGGAGAAGCCTTGCGGTGGTAGCGGGAAATACAGGCAATGATCTTTACGTCTTCTTCGCGCAAACGGGGGAAATTCATGGCGCTGATTATGTATTCGGAATGCTTGTGGTGAGCGCGGTTATGAATGAACATCCCGATATCATGCAGGTATGATGCCAGCAGAAGGTAGAGAAGGGTATCTTTTTTCAGGCCGAGTTTTTCCCTTAAGGCCCCAAAAATTATTTCAGACATATCCGCCACATACCGGGCATGGCTGATGTCTGCGCGGTATCTGGAGCAAATCGATTTTGCAAAGGAGATAAGCTGGTTGGTGCGGTTATATTTTTTTGATAGTTCCAGGTCAAGCAGCCTGTAGGCCAGCAGGGCCTCCCCCAGGGTAATATCTACGATATAGACCTGTTTATTACGGGTAAACGAGAAAAATATGTTCAGGATTATAGCATAGGAGACAATGACTTCCGAAAACTCTTTGGGAATCTTGTAAGCTCGGGATATTTCCGCCGGGGTCTTATCGACGAAAAGCTCCAGGATCTTTTGCGTTTCTTCAAAAGTGACGGCATTAAAGCGCAAGTTCTCTTTTTGACGGGAAAGTATACCGAGTATATAGGCCGAAAAATTTTCATCGATGAGAATTACATCATCGATCGCTGCGCTCGGGATAGCCCTTTCCAGGTAAGAAAATTCATTGGAGATATGCTCCGTTACCGCTTCAAAAGTTTCCCTGAGGCTTACGTCAAATTTGTTCATCAGCTGCTTTAACCGCAGCATCCCCAGCGGAAGCCCCTGCTGTTCGGTGATGAATCCCTGTTGCATGACGGAAATGTCAAGGCTGCCTGAGCCAAGCTCTCCTATGAGCAGGTTCTTTTCATGGATAGGATAAGTCTGTCCCATTTCCCGGGAGAGATAGGCGTTGATGTAATATATTATGTCGCCGACACTCAAGACGTCGATCTGGAAACCTGTCTTGAGGTTTATCATATCCACGAAGATGTCTTTATTGCGCGCTTCCCGCACGGCGGTAGTGGCTACGACCTTTATGTCATTAACGTCATAATCATTGATGACTCGCCGGTATTTTTCCAGTATGGTGATTACCTGATTAATGGTTTCCTGCGAAATGCGGTCTTTAAGGAAGGTGTCGTTGGCAATGGGGACGATGCTCTTTAACGACTCAAGGATCGTCATATTCTCGCCTTGTGATTCGGCGATAAAGAGTTTGACCGAATTGGATCCGATATCGATCAGCGCTGCACGCATAAATGCCTCTTTTTTATACAGGGGAAATTTTTAGGTTGGGTTGAATATCCTATTTCTAACATTTTTTTTGCATGCTGTCAAGCTAAACTTTGGATTGTTTTTTTGTGCCCGGACGGGCTTACGCCTGTTAAATTATACCCCTAAACGGGTTCCCCAAATTACTCTTGACTGATGCGCACAATCCGAATACAATAATACAGGTAAATTATACAGGATAGCTACAAGGTTATGGTTTAATGTTTTTAGGATTAAAATCACAGCTTGAGGTTTACAGGCAACTCTTTTAAATTAAGAGGGTTGCCTGTTTTTTTATCCAAGCCTGCCTAAATTTTAATCACCTTAAGGAGGATAGCCACATGCCAAGGCGTAAAGATATTAAAAAAGTTTTGATCATCGGCTCAGGCCCGATCATTATCGGACAAGCCTGCGAATTTGATTATTCCGGCACTCAGGCCTGTAAGGCGCTGCGCGAAGAAGGGTATGAGATTGTTTTGGTAAATTCCAACCCGGCAACCATTATGACTGACCCCGGAATGGCTGACCGTACTTATATCGAGCCGCTTACGGTAGAAAGCCTGACCAGGGTCATTGCCAGGGAAGAGCCGGATGCGCTTCTGCCGAATTTAGGAGGCCAGACCGGCCTGAATCTAGCTTCGGCTTTATATAAGGCAGGCGTATTGGATAAATATAAAGTAAAAATAATAGGAGTTAAGGCCGATGCCATTGAGCGCGGGGAGGACCGCGAGGCATTCAAGGATACGATGAAAAAGCTCGGCATTCCCGTGCCGCGCTCTGAGATCTGTCTTTCCGAAGAAGAGGCATTGAAGGTAACTCAAAAATTGGGTTATCCGGTAGTGGTGCGTCCGGCATATACGCTGGGCGGCACAGGAGGAGGTATTGCTTATAATAATGAAGACCTGGGCGCGCTCACCCGGCGGGGCTTAAACGCCAGCCTCATACACCAGGTGTTGATAGAAGAGGCGGTAATCGGCTGGGAAGAACTGGAGCTTGAGGTGGTGCGCGATGAGAAGAACCAGAAGATAACAGTATGTTTTATTGAAAATATAGATGCTATGGGAGTGCATACCGGAGACAGCTTCTGCGTTGCGCCTATGCTGACTGTCCCTCAAGAGTTACAGAAAAAAATGCAGGAGCTTTCCTACAAAATAGTAGAGGCGATCGGAGTTGTCGGCGGAACCAATATACAGTTTGCGCACAATCTTAAAGACGGCCGGCTGGTTGCCATTGAGATCAACCCGCGCACCTCGCGCTCCTCAGCTCTTGCTTCCAAGGCCACCGGTTTTCCCAGTGCCCGCGTTTCCACGAAATTAGCTGCCGGCCTGACCCTTGATGAGATCCCTTACTGGAGAAAGGGCACACTTGAAAAATACGAGCCCTGGGGTGAATACGTGGTGATTAAGTTTGCGCGCTGGGCTTTTGAGAAATTCCGCCAGGCAAAAGATTTACTGGGCACGCAGATGAAGGCAGTGGGCGAGGTAATGAGCATTGCCAAGGCATTCAAGGAGGCATTCCAGAAGTCTATCCGTTCCCTGGAGATCGGAAGGTATGGTTTGGGGTTTGCCAAGGATTTTAACAACTTATCAATAGAAGAACTGAAATTGAGGCTTGCTTATCCTTCCAGTGAGCGCGTATTTCTTATGTATGAGGCCTTGCGTAAAGGTATGAGCGTAGATGAACTTTATAATCTCACATACATAGGAAAATGGTTTATCAAGGAAATGAAAGAACTGGTTGAATTTGAAGAAGAGATGCTTAAAAGCGGCTGGCAGGCGCTTACGGATGATTTTTTAAGAAAAGCGAAAGAATGGGGATTCAGTGATAAATACCTGGCCAGAATATTCAAGGTGCAGGAGAACCAGGTGCGCAGCCGCAGAAAAAAAGTTGTCGGCAATGCCCGTTTTGAGCCGGTGCCGGTAAGTGGAGTAAAGGAAGCAGCTTATTATTATTCCACCTATACTGCAGGTAAAGATTTAGTCCCGGTTTCGGACAGAAAGAAAATTCTTATCCTGGGCGGCGGGCCTAACCGCATCGGCCAGGGCATTGAATTTGATTACACCTGCGTGCACGCGGCATTTGCCTTGCGCGATGAGGGTTATGAATCGATCATGATCAACTGTAACCCGGAGACAGTCTCTACCGATTACGATACTTCCGACAAGCTTTATTTTGAGCCTTTAACAGTTGAAGATGTGCTTACGATCTGGGAAAAGGAAAAACCGGTCGGGGCGATCGTGCAGTTCGGCGGACAGACTCCGCTAAACATTGCCGCGGAGCTTGAAGAGAACGGGGTGAAGATACTGGGCACCAGCACTAAAAGCATCGCCTTTGCCGAAGACCGCGAGCTTTTCAGGCAAAAGATGATCGGGCTAGGGATACGGCAGACTGAAGGCGGCACTGCCTTTTCGCTGGAAGAGTCGGTTAAGATCGCTAAAAAAATAGGCTATCCGGTGATGGTTAGGCCTTCTTTTGTGTTAGGCGGCAGGGGTATGGAGATAATTTATGACGAAGAGATGCTGGTCAAATACGCCAAAGAGGCCATTCAGGTAAGCCCGGAATACCCGATGTTGATCGACCGGTTCCTGGAAAATGCCGTTGAGTGTGAGGTGGACGCGCTTTCTGACGGAGAGGGAACCTTTATAGCTGCGGTAATGGAGCATATCGAGCATGCCGGCATTCACTCCGGCGACTCTGCCTGCACTATCCCCGCGCGCACCTTAAAAGCAGAACACCTAAAGACAATTGACGAATGGACGAAGAAGATCGCCAGGGAATTGAAGGTCACAGGCCTGATTAATATCCAGTTTGCCATTTGTGATGGCCAGGTTTATATTCTGGAGGCAAACCCGCGCGCTTCACGCACAGTGCCGCTGGTGGCCAAGACCATCGGGATACCGCTGGCGCGCATTGCCACGCTGCTGATGCTCGGCAAAAAATTGAGCGATTTCCCCGAGCTTGTGCACCGTAAGCTTCCTTATGTTTCGGTGAAGGAGGCGGTTTTTCCTTTCAATATGTTCCCTGAAGTAGATCCTGTGCTGGGTCCGGAGATGCGCGCAACCGGCGAGGTAATGGGCATTGACCAGGATTTCGGACTGGCTTTTTTCAAGGCCGAGGAATCAGCAGGAGGAAGGCTGCCGTTAGAAGGCAATGTGTTGGTTACGGTAACAGACAGGGATAAGCCGGAACTCCTGCCTATTGCGGAGAAACTGTCACAGTTGGGATTTAAGATATTTGCCACGGAGAATACCCACCTTTTCCTGAGGGAAAATGGCATTGAGTCCGCGTTTATTAAAAAACTGCACGAAGGCCGGCCGAACATCGCCGATGCCATCAAGAACAGGCAGATACAATTAATCATTAATACTCCTATCGGCCGCAAGAGTGTTTATGATGACAGCTATATCCGCATGCTCGCTATCCAGTATAAGATTCCTTACGTCACCACAATGTCCGCCGGCCGGGCAAGCGTTGACGGTATAGATGCCGTTAAGAGAAGACAGAGCCAGCCAAAGTCATTACAGGAATATCACAGTATGTTACAGGAGAGCCAGATGCAAAAAGCAGGAGCCTAGCTCTCACTTGTGCACCATAAACGCCAGAGGCATGGCTAAAACGAAACTCCATGCATAGCATGGAGTAAACAAGCCATAAACGCCAGAGGCATGGCTTGTTTAAGGAGGGGAATATGCCGCAGGTAAAAGAGATTACCGTAGCTACACTTGACGCCGGAGAATTTATCAAAGAAAAGGCCGCAGAGATCTCGCAGATCGTAGGCGACGGCATTGCCATCAACGCGCTTTCCGGAGGAGTAGATTCTTCTGCCGTGACCATGCTCGGGCATAAAGCGCTGGGGGTCAGGCTCAAGACCTACTTTATTGACAACGGGATTATGCGCGAAGGCGAGCCGCAGCAGATAGTATCCGTGTTTAAAAAACTGGGAGTGAATGTCGAGATAATCGATGCGCAGGATGAATTCTTCGCATCCTTAAAAGGCATTACCGACCCTGAAGAAAAACGGGAAGCTATCACCCAGACATTTTATAAAAAAGTTTTCGGCAACCTGGTAAAGAAGAGCGGGGCAAAATATCTTTTACAGGGGACGATACTTACGGATATTGACGAAACAGTTGCCGGCATCAAGCGCCAGCATAATGTTTTTGAGCAGTTAGGCATTGATCCGCAGGAGACATTCGGATATAAGATAATTGAGCCGCTGGTGCAGCTGAGAAAAGACGGGGTGCGCAAGGTCGCCCAGGCGCTGGGTTTGCCAGTCTCCATATACAACCGCATGCCTTTTCCCGGGCCTGCGCTTTCTGCGCGCCTGATCGGCGAAGCGACAAGAGAGCGCATTGCCCTGGTGCGTAAAGCTACCTCTATCCTTGAAGAGGAACTGGTTTCGGTAAAGGCATTCCAGTATATGGCAATACTCCACAATGACCGCGTTACCGGCATGCGTGATAATAAAAGGGAATTCGGCCAGCAGATCGAGATACGCTGCTGGGACAGCATTGACGCGCGCCAGGCGCATCCTACGCAGTTGCCTTTCAGCGCACTGGAGAAATTGGCCAATCGGCTGGTTGCGGAAGTTCCGGGCGTGGTCAGTGTTACCTATAATATCGCTGCCAAGCCGCCTTCCACTATGGAAGCGGTATAAGCATAAAGATACCGCAGGCAAGATTTTTTTGTTGTGCATTGCCGGATTTTGCATATAATAAGAGAAGAAGGTCTGGTTGCGCATTTTGATAAAGGAGGAGCGGTGATGAGAAAGAGTGCTTTGTTGCTTGGCCTGGTTTTTATAATAAGCGGATGCGCTTCTATGACAGCCATGCGTATGACTTCCCAGAACAGGGAGAATTTATCCAGGCTGCAGGTCGGCATGCCCCGCGCAACAGTCATTTCAATAATGGGGCGCTGCCCGATGACCGTCAGCTGCCCCCAGGGCCCGGATAAACCCGCGAAACAGGCCACCATTGCCAATCCCTACCGCACAGAGACCATACAGATCAACGACAGGAAGATAGAAATAGTTTATTATGTGCTTAATATTGCCGAAGATTGCACGGTCAGCGAGGACAGCCTCCTGCCGATGGTTTTTGAAGACCGCAAGCTTATCGGCTGGGGAAAAGATTTTGTAATAGACGTCAAGAAATAATCACTTCGTCATTTTAGCGCCAGGCAACCCCTGCTTAAGAGAACGGCAGGGCTTGCCGGACCGATAATCGTCCCGCCGCCATCCGGCTTCAATATAGATATCCGCATCTAATAAAGAAAGGGTTTAGATCATGAATGATTATTTGTTTTCGGCTGTCGTGGTCGTATCTACCATTGCCTGCGGCTGGATACTGTATCTTTTTGTCGCATTATGCCTTAAATACTGGAACAGGGTTATTGCTTCAAAAGGGTCCCAGGTTAATCTGCAGCTCCTAAAAGGCCCGCTGCGTTATCTGTTCCCGGCTTTGTGTGTCAGGGGAACCATCCCTTTATTGCGGGTCCCAAAAAATACGCATTTATTTATCGGCCACATTATGGATATACTGTTTATGGCCCTCCTGGGCTGGATGGCTGTAAAGTTCGTTTACATTATCCGCGATATGATCCTGGACCGTTACGATATTAAAGCCAGGGATAATATACGCGCCCGCAGTATATACACGCAAATGCGCGTGATCACGAATATCATAAGCGTGATCATAGTTATATTCACCGCCGCCTTTATATTGATGACTTTTTCGGAGGTCAGGCATATAGGCGTGAGCCTCCTGGCCTCGGCAGGGGTTGTCGGTATAATTATAGGCTTTGCCGCCCAGAAAACCCTGGGTAACTTCATCGCCGGTATCCAGATAGCCCTTGCCCAGCCTATCCGGTTGGACGACGTGGTGATCATCGAGAATGAATGGGGCTGGATAGAGGAGATCACGCTTAATTTTGTGGTCGTGCGCATATGGGACCTGAGGCGTTTGGTTGTGCCCATATCGTATTTTCTTGAAAAACCCTTCCAGAACTGGACGCGCACTTCCGCTGACCTCCTGGGAACTGTTTTTATCTATGCCGACTACAGCATACCCGTGAAAGAAGTCCGCGATGAATTAACGCGCATCCTCCAGAATAGCCCCCGCTGGGATAAAAAAGTAAATGTCCTGCAGGTTACCAATGCCGGAGAAAAAACAGTTGAGCTGCGCGCGCTGCTTAGCGCTTCGGATTCCCCTGCCTTATGGGACCTGCGCTGCCAGGTCAGGGAAAAGCTCCTTGAGTTCCTGCAGCAGCGTTTTCCGGAATGCCTGCCGCGGGTACGCATTGAAATGGATAAGGGGCAATCAGCATGAAAAAGGCAGGAAGAGTATTTTTGTGGCTGGGGGTCGTATTGATCCTGATCACCGGCTTTATCCATGTTATTGATGCCAAAGACAGTTTCAGCGAGGCAGCTTATAAAGGCTGGCTTTTTTATGCCAATGGCCTGGGCGCTATGGTTGCTGCTTACGGTATTTACCGCGGCAGGCGTATTTGGGGCTGGTATCTGGGGTTATTTATCGCCGCCGGCTCCCTGGCCCTGTATATTCTCAGCCGCACCGTTGGCCTGCCGCTGATCCCGGCTGAGCCTGATGCCTGGTTTGAGCCGCTGGGCGTTGCTTCCTTGATCGCCGAAGGTTTGTTCATCGCGGTTTTTATGAACAGGCCCGCTTCTTAAAAAATTTATTTTCTAAAAGTTTATGAAAAATACAATATTTTATTTCTCCGGCACGGGTAATTGCCTGCAATTGGCAAGGGCCCTGGCTGCGGAATTAAGCGAGACAGAGATAGTGCCGATAGCAAAGGCGATCAAAGAAAATAATATAGATAACTCTGCCGGGCGCATAGGCCTTATCTTTCCGGTTTACGCATTTAACGCGCCGCTTATCGTATCCGATTTTATCAATAAGATGGAAATAGGCCCGGAAAAATATGTTTTTGCGATCACAACATGCGCGTCTCTGGCCGCTGATACGCTCGGAGACATCGCCCGTAAATTAAAGAAGAAAGGCTCAGGGCTTTGCGCCGGTTTTGTGATCAAGATGCCGGGTAATTACACTCCGCTTGCCGAAGCGATCCCGGTTTGTAAGCAGAATAAACTTTTTGCCGCAGCCCTGCAAAGGATCAAAGAAATAGCGCCGATTATAAAAGAGGGGCGCAGGCATAAAATTGAAAGAGCAAAACTCCCCTTCAGGCTGGCAGGGCAGGCATTGAATTTGTTTTTGCCGAATATAACGCATTCGGAAGACAGGCATTTCCGGACGGATGAAAAATGTAACGGCTGCGGTATTTGCAGCAAGGTATGCCCTGTTAATAATATAAATATCGTAAATGAGAGGCCGATCTGGCTGCATAAGTGCGAGCTGTGTTTTGCCTGTCTCCAGTGGTGCCCGCAGGAGGCAATACAATACGGCGGCAATACCGCCGGTCGCAGGCGTTACCGTAATCCTTCGGTAGCGTTAAAGGATTTTATGCAGTAATATACCGCGGAGGGAAAAATGGATATTTCAGGAAGAAAGCTGAATAATTTGCTTGTCCTTTTGGCTCTGCCGGCTCTCTTCTTAACAGCCGGATGCTCGACAATGAAGACCCCGAAATCCGGTTTCTTGGTGGATTATTCCGAATTTCAGTTTGACTCCAAAGATAAAAGCCTTCTCTGGTATGAAAAGGAAGGCACCGATTGGAAACGTTTCAGGAAGCTGATGATCGATCCCGTAGTAGTTTATTACCATCCTGATGCCCGTAACCGCAAGATCGATCCGCAGGAGTTGCAGAAATTGACCGCATATTTCAGGGAGGTCGTAGTCCAGGAGGTTAAAGACAAGTATCCAGTTGTGGATAAAGCCGGGCCGGATGTGTTAAGGGTGCGCGCGGCGATCACGGACGTAATCCCGGTGAATGTCGCAGCGAATATCCTGAGCGCAGCGGCCATAGGCATACCTCTGGATATGGGCGGAGCAGCTATAGAGGCAGAGTTCCTTGATTCAGAAACCGGGGAGCGGCTGGGAGCGATCGTGGATATGAAGCTGGGCACGCCCCTGGATATCAGCGGTTTTACTTCTTTAGGCCATGCCAGGAGCGCTTTTCAGAAGTGGGCCAGAGAATTTAAACAGGCCTTATCCGAACCATAAGAAATAATATCTATTGACAAACCGCAAAAAGGTGGTATACTTAATCCAGTAAAAGTTTAGAAGTCTGAGACCGTAAGGTTAGGATATCTGACCTTGCGGTTTTTTTATTTGTCATTGTTTGCCCCGTTAGGAATCTAAGAATCTAGCAGGTAAAGATGATAAGGATTTCTAACGCAAGTTTACTAAATCTTGTGAAAAGGAGGTAACAAGCAATGGCAAAAGGAACAGTAAAGTGGTTCAATGACCAGAAGGGTTACGGATTTGTCACTCCTGAAAACGGTAAGGATGTTTTTGTGCATCACTCCGCGATCAAGGGCGAAGGTTTCAAGTCTTTAGCTGAAGGCCAGCAGGTCGAGTTCGACATCGAACAGGGCCCCAAAGGCGAACAGGCTACGAACGTAGTCAAGCTGTAATCTTGAACTCCGATAAGGGCCCGGCATCTTTTTTAGATCCGGGCCCTTTTTTATACTTTCACGGCCAAAAAACTTTGCCCTAAAGGGCAAGCCTGTCTCACCGGTAAGAAGAGCTTGCATTTATTTTTATTTCAAGTAGAATCTTAAGTTACGGGGTCCGGTTATGCGGGATAATCCAGGATAAAGGGAGGATATGTTGGCGAGAGATAACTATTCATATAAAAAGTATCAGAAAGAATTGGCAAAGAAAAAAAAGAAAGAAGAGAAGAAACAAAGCAAGCTGGATAAAAAAAATATGCAGGCTAAGGCGCACCTTGTTTTATCGGATGCCGAATGCGCAGTTTCTGCACAGACGGCTCGGCAGGCTTTGGATGAGGGCGCCATTTAATTATCAACAAAACTAAAAAGGAGGCAATATGGGGTATCAACAAGGTGGCGGATACGGCGGAGCTCCGCGGGAAATGCACAAGGCGGTTTGCTCGGAATGTAACAAAGAATGCGAAGTCCCTTTTAAACCCAGGGACGGCCGTCCGATATACTGCAAGGACTGCTATTCAAAGCGCAAGAGCGAAGGCCGTTAAAAGAAGAAATAAAGAGTTAGCCTTATTCTCTTTCTAAAACAGAACGCGCTAAATCCCTGAGCTTGACGAAGTCTGCCGGCTGATAATCGGTTGTTTCTATGGCGGGGAGAATATGCAGTTTAGCGCAAGTTCTGGTGGTAAATATCCAGCTGCCCCTGGGTATGGCGGTGCCGGTGCCTTCAAACAATACGGGTAATATCGGCACGCGTTCTTTTATGGCCAGCTTAAAGGCGCCGTTACGGAAATCGCCCATCTCGGTTGTCTGGCTTCGCGTTCCTTCAGGAAAGAAGAGCACCGATATGCCGCTGCGTAACCAATGAGCTGCTTCCCGGTAAACCTTTTTTATGCTGCCCAGTTTGCCTCTTTCGAGCTTTATATGTTTGGCCAGCGCCATTGACCATCCGACAAAAGGTATTTTAAATAAACTCTCTTTAGCGACCCACTTGAATTGCATTTTTATCTGATAGGCGAGTACGATATCGGCCAGGCTTTGGTGATTGGCTATTATTATATATGTGCGGTTTTTATCGATATTGCTTAGGCCGTTCACTTCAACTTTCCAGTAAGGGTTGAGCGCGATCACCGCATCTGACCACCAGAAGCACTGCATATGCGTAAAGGCGCGTTTTCTGTCAAAAGGATAAAGCAGGACAGTGCATAACAGCATTGCGAAGTACAACGCGATAACAAGTATGGACCCTACGGCCCAGATCAGTATTGACAGAAGGATTTTCTTCATAAGTAAATATCATAAATTATAATACGGGCATTGTCAAGAAGGTAGTCAAGAAAATAGCTATATAAATATAAGCAGATACCCATATGAAATACCGGCACGCCTTATTTTTGAACCCTTATATCGAGAAGAATGCCACCAACACGATGATGCTTTTTCCTCCCACCGGGCTTGAGTATGTGGCCACAAGCGCAAAGTCGGCAGTGGGCAAGGTCACGCTTTTGGACTTGCGTTATGAGCGCGAGCTTTCCGACATAGATACGCTCAATGCCTTTATCAGGGAAAATAAGGTAGATATCATCGGCGTGGGTATCGGCTGGGACCGCCAATACGATGAAAT
>JAQTNM010000018.1 GCA_028713875.1 Candidatus Omnitrophota bacterium
GCCGGCAATGGAGAGGGCTTGCTCTATCGCTCTCTTGCGGTCGAGAATAACGCGATAGTTATCTTTAGAGATGCCCCTTCTGATAGCGCTGACTATTTTCCCGGGGCTCTCAGAGCGGGGATTATCATTTGTGATAATGGCGTAATCCGCCAGTGTCGTGACCACCCTGCCCATCCTGGGCCTTTTAGTCTTATCGCGCTCTCCGCCGCAGCCAAAGACAACGATGATTCTGCCGATCGAGATCTGTCTCAAGAAAGTTATCACATTCTTCAAGGCATCTTCCGTGTGCGCGTAATCCACAAATACGGAAAATCCCTGCGAACAAGCTATCTTTTCCAGCCTTCCCGGGACGAAACAGAACTTTTCAACGGCAGACTTTATAACCTGCTGTTTTATCCCCTCTTTCAGCGCCCAGGAAACAGAGGCCAGGACATTATAAACATTGTGGCATCCGATGAGTCCGGTTCTAACCGCCAGATTCCCCCTTTTGGTCTTAACCGTAAACTCTGCCTGCGAAACACCCAATTTAATATCCGCGGCAATAATATCGGCGCCCTTGCCTATGCCATAAGTTATTATCCCGGCTTTGGTCAACTTTTTAAGCCTGCGGCCGTAAGTATCGTCATTATTCAGCACACAAAAAGAATCCCTTTTGAGGCCTCTAAAAAGCTTGGCTTTGGCCCGGAAATAATTTTCTAAAGTCAGGTGGTAATCAAGATGGTCCTGGGTCAGGTTCGTAAATACGGCGGAGTGGAAACTTATGCCGGCGATACGCTCCTGTTCCAGGGCATGCGAAGAAACTTCCATGACCGCGTATTTAACTTTTTCTTTGCGCATCCGGGCTAACATTGGCTGTAATTCCAGCGGTCCGGGAGTGGTGTTACGGGCGGCAAAGACCCTGTTTTTAAAACGGTAGTTTATTGTGCCTATTACTCCGGGATTAAAATGCGCTTCCTTCAGGATCGCTTCAATAAGATAAGATATCGTGGTCTTGCCATTAGTCCCGGTAATCCCCACGACCTTAAGTTTTTCTGACGGCCGGCCGTAAAATGAAGCCGCTAATTCCGCAAGGGCCTTACGCGTATCAGCAACCTCGATAAAAGAAATGCCTTTGCTGCTTTTCGCGAGCGGATAACGCCCCTGGGTGACTATTACCCGGGCTCCTTTATTTATGGCTTCTTTTATGAAACGATGGCCGTCCTCCTTATTGCCCTTTATGGCGACAAATATAAAATCGCCAGCGACACGGCGCGAATCACAGTTTATCCCTTTTACGCGCAAATCCCCTATATCAGCGCGGCTCCTATAATGTCCTAATGTTTTAATCAGTCGTCTTAAGCGCATTTAAGGCAACGGCCTCGTTTATGGGTTGTTTGCTTTTCAGGTATTTCAAGGCATCTGCCGCCACATTCTTAAAAACCGGGGCTGCCACCACACCGCCGAAATAATAAGGGCGCGGCTCATCCACTACTACCGCTATGGCAATAACCGGATCCTCGGCAGGAGCAAAGCCGATAAAAGACGCCGTAAATTTGGAATGAGAATAAGTGCCGTTAGGCTCAAGCTTTTGCCCCGTACCGGTTTTACCCGCAACATCTACGCCGTCAATTTTAGCCAATTTGCCCGTACCGTCATTAACTACCCCGGTTAAAATCTTGCCTACCCTCTTGGCGGTCTGTAACGATATGACCTTGCGTATCATTTTAGGCTTGAATTCTTTTATCGGCTCGGCGTACTGGTCCCTTATCTCCCTGACAATGTAAGGCTTCATCAATTGCCCGCCGTTGGCAATGACCGATATCGCGCAGGTAAGCTGCAGTGCGGTAACGCCTATCTCCTGCCCCATGGGGAGGGTAGCGATGGATATCCTGGACCAGAAACGCGGCTCCCTGGCTACTCCGGAGATTTCACCCGGAAGGTCCACTCCTAATTTTGAGGAAAACCCGAACAACCTTATATATTTATACAGCAGGTTGTTTCCTAAGAGCTGGGCTACCTTGGATGTGCCGATGTTGCTGGATTGTTCGATAACCTCCCTGAAAGTAAGCCAGGCATGCGGCCGATGGTCGTGCAATACATGCGTGGCAATCTTGTAAGAGCCGTTTTCGCAAAAGAACCTGTCTTCTTCCGATACCTTGTTTTCCTCAAGCGCCGCTGATGCCGTAACAATCTTGAATACGGAACCCGGCTCAAACATATCGCAGATTGCGCGGTCACGCCTCAGGTCTTTAGGGACGCTAGCGTATTCATTCAAATCATAGGTCGGCCTGTTTGCCAAAGCCAGGATCGCTCCGGTATGGGGGTCCATGACCACTATGCTGGCCCCCTTTGCATGATATGTATTGAACGCCTTATCCAGTTCTCTTTCCGCTATATACTGGATCACCTCGTCTATGGTCAAGACTACATCGTATCCGTTTTTGGGAGAGACCATCTTCTCCGATATATCTATCTTTTTCTGGCGCGCATCGCGCAACATCATTGCCCAGCCCGGCTGCCCCTTGAGGTATTTGTCGTAATACAGTTCGGTTCCTTCCAGGCCGGCATTGTCCAGACCGGCAAAACCTATTACGTGGCTGGCAAGATAACCGTTAGGGTAACAACGCTTGCTCTCCCGTATAAAACCGATGCCCTTGATTTTGAGCTTTTTTATCTCCTGGGCCTGCTCGGGAGTTATTTTTCTGGCCAGCCACACAAATGATTTTTTACGGGATAGCCTGTCTTCTAAAAATGATTCATCCAGGTTTAATATGACACTAAGCTGCATTATGATTATTTTTCTGTCTTTATCGGGTATTTCCGGAGGCGACGCATAGAGCGAATCCACCGAAGTATTTACCGCCTGGGGCCGCAAGCTTGAATCGTAGATCGCCCCGCGCCTGGGCTCTAACTCCACGAACAAACTGTGCTGTTTACGGGCTTTATCCGCGAGGTATCCGGAACGCAGGAATTGGATGATGAAAAGGCGGGCGATGCAGACTATTAAAAAAACTACGAAGAGAAAAAACACACCGTCAAAACGACGGCGATAATTATTTATATGCACTTATGATATAAATTTATATAGATTCAGAAACCGACGGTTAAGTAGGATTGCCGCAGCCTAACGGTTGATTGTCTTTGCCTGGGCTTCGCGTTTCACACCGAAGATGCGCGCGAATATGCTTTCTTTCTTATTGAGCTGGCCGCCTGATTTAAGGCCGCCGCCCGGGTACATAACCTTGACCAGCCGATACGTATCAGGCATCTGGAAATCCGCGGACCTTGAAATCTTGGCGCTAAGATGTATTAAAGAAGCGTTTTTTTGCACATTGTATCTTAATAAAGCGTTCCTATCAAGCAATTCCTGGAATTTCCCCTGCCTCTTATCGATGAGATACCCGAGGCGGAAGATCTCCGATTGCTGGTATACATACAGGAATATAAAAACGGTTATAGCCGACACCGACATCAAGAACCTCGATACTTTCATCTCGCGAGCCTTTCCGCTACTCTAAGCTTTGCGCTGCGGCTAGAAGGGTTATCCCTGACCTCATCCTGCCCAGGCACCAAGGGCTTGGGCGTGATTATATTCAACATGCCTCTTGCCGCCAGCTGACGGAAATTTAGTTTGACGATGCGGTCTTCCAGCGAATGAAAAGAAATTACGCAGATCCTCCCCGAAGGGTTAAGGAGAGGGATTGTTTTTTTAAGCGCTGTTTCCAGTATCTCCAATTCGCGGTTGACGGCGATGCGCACTGCCTGAAAAGTCCGGGTTGCCGGGTGTATCCGGTAATGCCGGTACTTATAAGGTATTGCGCTGACAACTATATCGGATAATTCCCTGGTGGTTGCAATGGGGTGCTTCTGCCTCTCTTGCACCAGAAACCTGGCGATGCGGTTATGCCATCTTTCCTGGCCGAAGTTCCAAAGCATGGCGGAGATCTCCTCTTCGTTGAGATTATTCACCAGATCATAAGCGCAAATATAGCTGTTCCTGTCTAAACGCATGTCCAGCGGTCCTTCGTTCTGAAAACTGAAGCCGCGCTGGGGGTTATCTAACTGGAAAGACGATAAACCCAGGTCAAAGACTATGCCGTCAATTTTTGTGACCTTTAAGCTGCCCAGCACCGTGTCAATATCCACGAAATTGCTGTGTACAAATTCACAGGAACTGCCGAAGTCTTTCAGATTCTCCCTGGCCAGCTCCAGAGATTCCTGGTCCCGGTCAATGCAAATAAGCCTGCCTGCGGGCATAATGTTTTTTAATATACACAGCGCATGCCCGCCTAAACCCGCGGTGGCATCCACTATGGTCTTGCCCGGCTTTAAATCCAGGTAATCTATGACTTCTCTAAGCATCACCGGATTATGCAGCCCGGATGGCATCTTACACAATTCCATGGTTTCTTCAAACATCCATTAATTTCTCGGCAATGTCTTCGAAAGACTGCCGGGAGTTCCCGTAAAATTCCTGCCAGACCTGCCTTGACCAGATCTCGATGCGGTTGGATATGCCTACGATGGTAACGTCTCTTTTGATATCCGCAAAATCCTTGAGATACTGGGGGACCAGGATTCTGCCCTGCTTATCGGGGATGATCTCCACTGCTCCGGAAAAATATATCCTGTTGAAAGTGCGGGACTGCTGCTTGGTAAACGGCATGGATTTGAATTTGTTCTCCTGCTGTTTCCACTCTTCTTCGGAGAACATAAAAAGGCACTTATCCAGCCCGCGGGTAACGTAGAATCTTTCTATGAAATTGGCTTTAGAGACTTCGCGGAATTTGGCAGGCAATATAAGGCGACCTTTACGGTCTATGGAATGTAAATATTCGCCGTAAAACATGGCTTCAACCCCTACTCTACTTTACTCCACTTTACTCCACTTGTAAGCACGAGTATAGATAAAATTCTCTCTTTTGTCAAGATAAAAATTTACCTAACTTAATTAAATACAATAAGTAGTGTATAAATGGGGCCGTTATGTCAATATATTGTGGTAAATATTAGTGGCGGGAAAGTATCTTGCGGCTTACTTTTACGTCTTTTTTGATCTGGGCGGCCAGGGGGCCAGGCGAAGCGAATCTTCTTTCCTTTCTTATCTTTTTCAGGAACTGTATTTCAAGCTCCTTTCCGTATATGGGTTTATTAAAATTGAAGATGTGGACTTCAACGTGTTTTAAATTTTTCCTGCTTGTATGCGAATTCTTCATTAAAAATTCAGGCTGCCTGCCGATGTAACAGACGCCGTTTAATTTATCTTTACCTAAAATAACGCGGCACGCATATATGCCTGAAGGCGGAAGCACTTCATGATGAGGGTCTATATTTGCCGTCGGGAAACCCAGCTTCCTGCCGAAAGATACGCCTCTTACGACCGTGCCGAATACGCTCACCGGGCGGCCGAGCAATCTTTGCGCCATCCTAAGATTTCCTTTTGAGATCAGCCTGCGGATATATGTGCTGCTGATATTGCGGGTGCCTGCCTTGATTACATTAAAGGCTTTTAACCTGAAGCCGTATATTCCGGAAAGTTTTTCAAGAAGCTTGAAATCACCTGAGGCGCCCCTGCCGAACCTGAAATTACTGCCTACATATACATAATACGTATTTAATCTTCTAACCAGGATATTTTTTATAAAATCTTGAGCGCTGACCTTCGCAAATGCCCGGCTGAAATTTATGATTACGCATACATCTATGCCTAATTCCGCGACCAGGCGCAGCCGGTGCTCTAAAGAATGGAGGCTGCCTTCTCCCTGCGGATGCGGATAGAAAGTCACCGCCATAGCCGTGCCGCCAATATCATTAGCTTTCTTAACCGCCGCCTTTAATACTACGCGGTGGCCGATATGCACGCCGTCAAAAACCCCCAGCGCCACCACCGGTTTCGCATACCGCTTAACCTGGTTAATACCATATATTATTTTCATATGATTCGCATTATTGAATTTTAGGTTTTGCTTCCGGCTGCTGAAAATTTTCGCCGTGCACTACGGTTTACTTCGTCGCTACGGGTAGGCTGCCCGCACATAGCGTCCTTCGCTCCTCGTAAATCCTTGTGCACTATTCTCTTAAGACTATGTGCCGAAAATTTTCTAATGCAGCCTCCAGCAAGAACCTAAAATTAATCAATCCAAGCTGCCCGATATATATAAGCTATTTCAAAAAATCAAATTAATTAATTTTATTATTCTTTATAAAATCTTTCCATGCCTCAATACAACTTGTTGCCAAAGAAAATGCATCAAAAGTTTTTCCTCCGCATTGAATAGAATATTTAGCACTCAATATCAGCTTTTCTCCACCGAGTTCTAAGCTATAGTGACGGGACTTAAATTGTGTGTTTTTATCAATCTTTGGCTTATCTAATTCCAGGTGCTTAAGGCCATTGCAAATATCATGACAAATTTTCAGTGGACTTGAATTATTAATAAAGTCTTTAAGTTTTTTATCTTTTTCTATTATTTTTAAAGTTTTATCATGCAGTATCCAATCTTTCAAATGATAACAGTTAATAAAAAAGGCGTGTACTTCATCCTCATAAAATCTTGAATCTCGATTATGTAATATGCCGTGGTTTATATTCTTTATTCTTTCGTACCACCTTATCATTCTATCGTATTGCTCAACCCATTTAAGCATTTTATTCATGACATATTAGAATTAAAATGAACCTAGGCGGTTTTCGCAGCGAATGGAGGTTTTAGCCAAAGCAGCTTGAGTATTTTCGGGAATCCGAACGCGGAAGCATTCGGACGGCGAGGATGTTTGAGCCCGTCCTGGGCGGTAGCCCGACGGGCGAGTTCCGCAGCCGCCGAAAATGCGAAAGACCTTTGGCGTCCGCCGTAGGCGGAAAACCGACCTGAGCGAGAAAATTGCCAGGTTCATTTTAACTCTTCTTTTATCCTAGCTAAGACTTTCCTGGCTACGGTCTTCAGTTTGCCTTTTACGGTGGCACCGCTGGCAGTCTTATGCCCTCCCCCGCCGAAGAAAGAGGCGATCCTGTTTACGTCAACCTCTCCCTGCGACCTGAAATTAATCCTTATTTCGCCCTTAGCTTTCAGGTTCTCTTTGAATATAACCGCGACCTTTATGTCTTTTATAGAACGCGCAAAGCTTAATAAGCGCTCGCTTAGATCAAGATGAAGCTGCCTGTGTTTGAGCATCCTGTTCTCTATTTCAAACCAGGCAATGCGGCCTGATGCGTCGCGTTTTATGGTGGGTAATATCCCGGCCAATAACTTAAGGTCGGAGAAAAGACTATTTTCAAACACATTCCGATAAATAGCGGACACATCAGGGCCGTACTTCAAGAGCTCCGAGGCGATCTTATGCGTAACCCAGGTGGTGTTGGTGTAACGGAAAGAACCGGTGTCAGCAAGGATACCCGTATATAAAGCCGTGGCTGTGTCTCTATCAAAAGGTACGTCCAGCGCTTTATAAAGGCGATAGATCAATTCAGAGCAGGAAGAGGCTTTCGGGTCGACCCAGTTTATATCTGCGAATTTTTCATTGCTGATGTGATGGTCGATATTCAGGGTGGTTTTTGCGCCAGACGCCAATCTTGCGACATCCCCGCATCTTTTTAAATCGGAGCAATCCAGTATCACGAAACAATCAAATTTCATGCCCCAAAGCCTCTTATTGAATTTTTTGATGACCGATGCCTGCGGCATAAATTCGTAACCGTAAGGCAGGCTGTCTTCGTTGATGATTACCGCCTCTTTGCCCATGCTGCGCACAAGGTGATAGAACCCCAGTTCCGAACCCAGGGCATCACCTTCCAAATTGGTATGGGCGGTGATCAGAAAACGTTTATTTCTTCTTATGCAGGCGGTCGCTTTTTTCAGGCCCATTATCTTTCTTTATCTCCCGTAGTATTTCTTCTATCCTGATGCTGTATTCGCTGGAGCGGTCTTCCTTGAAGACTATTTCCGGCACAAACTGTAATTTTACCCTTTGCCCTACCAGGTGCCTGATGAACCCAAGCGCAGAATCAAGAGCCTCCTTTGTTCTCTGGTATTCTTCTTCTTTGCCCAGGACACTGAAGAATACCTTGGCGTATCTTAGGTCCTTCGTCAATTCCACCCGGGTGACGGTTATAAAACCGAGCCTGGGATCCTTGAGTTCGTCGTGAATGATGGTGCTGATCTCCTTTTTTAATGTCCCCGCAACCTTCTCATAACGCGCCATCTAAATCATCTCCATTTCGTAGTCGATCAGATGAATACTGTCTATTGTCTCGATAAAATTAACTACGTTGGACAAAGTGCTGTTCAGGTTATTTCTGCTTTTTTCAACACCGACTATCGCAAGCCGGGATTTCTGCCATTTGTCCTGGCTGTCTATCTGGGCCACGGCGACGTTGAAGTTATTGCGCAGGCGCGCCTTTAAGCTGTGCAGGACCATGCGCTTGAACTTGAGAGAATTGGCCTGGGGGATGAATATATCCAGTCGCAAAATCCCTACCGTCATTTTATTTTTAGTATTCTTTTAACCAGGCTCAGCTCTTCTTCTTTTGTCCTGACCAGGCCGTTTAACTTTGCGTTTAAGACTCTGCGTAAAATCCTCTGATACAGCGGCCCCGGGGTAAGTCCAAACTGCCGCAGGTGCTCACCGGTAGTATCAATGCGCATGCCGTTATACATCCTTAAAAAATCGGCGATGTTCCTATGCAGGGCTTTATCCTTATATTTTGCTCTAAGCAACAGGATCACCTCATAGCTCAAAGGCTCAAGCAGCCAAAAAAGCCTGGACGGCTTAATATGGCTGCGGCTGAGTTGAAGGACCAGGCTACGTTTTATTTTTTTATAATCCAGGAACCTCTTCTCTTCGCCTTTACGAAAAACAAACTGTCTACAGAGTCTCCTGACCCGACTGATATTTAACTGTTCTATCAGGGCCATAAAATACATCACCCATGCATCTAATTTTCTGCGCGATATATGGGTTTTCCCGAACCAGGCGATTTGAGCTTGGACCGCTTTTAAAAAAGCGTTTGTCTTTTTGGTAAACGACATCTCTGTATCTATAAAACTTAAACCGCAAAGAGCGCATAGCCTCTTTACCGGTTTAAGGGGAGAGCTTTCTTGCAGGATGAGGATCAATTCATCGCGTACCCTCTGCGGGTGAACCTTGTGCAGCATCTTAAGCCTTGAAGCTTCTTTCAAATACTTAAGCGTGCGGGGCTCTATTTTGAAATCATACCTTTGCTCAAAACGCACGGCCCTTAATAGCCTGGTCGGGTCATCAATGAAACTCAAGTCATGCAAGACGCGGATGAGTTTATTTCTTAAGTCCTCCCTTCCGTTGAATAGATCAATAATCTTACCAAACTCCCCTTGATTTAAACTGGCGGCCATGGCATTAATGGTAAAATCGCGCCTGACCAGGTCATCCCGCAGGGAGCCGAAAGTGACTTGCGGAAGACTCGCAGGATATGGGTATGTTTCTTTCCTGGCTGTGGCAAAATCTATTTTTAAGCCGTGGTTTATAAATACCGTGGCTGTGCCGAACCTGCGGTGGGTAATAAACTTTGCTTTCAGGCAAGAGGCAAAATCGGATGCGAATTTTATGGCATCGCCCTCAACTACAATATCCAGATCCAGGTTCCTGACTCCCAGTATCAGGTCCCGGACAAAGCCTCCGACCAGATAGGCAGGCATACCACTGCGGCCGGCAATATCCGAAGCCAATTTGATCAAATCCTGCAGTTCCTGCGGTAACTTGTCAAAGTAATCTTTCATTTTTTAAGGTCTGGGGTGGAATGTCTTGTGTATAGTCTTCAACCTATCCTTGTTTATATGCGTATAGATCTGGGTAGTGGAAATATTGGCATGCCCGAGCATTTCCTGGACCGAACGCAGGTCCGCCCCTCTTTCCAGCAGATGCGTGGCAAAAGAATGCCGTAAAATATGCGGCCGCATCGGTTTTTTTATCCTGGCCGCCCTGGCGTATATCCTGATGAGCTTCCACAGGGACTGCCGGGATATTTTTTTGCCCAGCCGGCTTAAAAATAAAAATTCGCTTTCCTTATTTTTTAAAAAAGCGGGGCGGCTGGCCTCCAGGTATCTCTCCAGGCTGTCTATGGCTTTTTTCCCTAAAGGTATGACCCGCTCTTTGTTGCCTTTTCCGATGCAACGGACAAAACCCACCTCTAAGTTCAGGCTGCCTAATTTCAAATTTACCACTTCGGATACGCGCATTCCCGTGGCATAAAGTGCCTCCAATATCGCCCTATCCCTTATGCCCTGCTTATCCCTTATATTGGGCTGGGCGATCAGGGCTTCCACCTCGTTTAAAGAAAGGGTCTCGGGTATTTTTTTCCATAGTTTCGGGGCATCCACCAGGCTGGTCGGGTCGGCCTTCAGGATGCGCTCGCGCACTAAAAATCTGTGGAAGGATTTTATAGCGGCCAGGCGCCGGGCGATGGAATTGCTGGCTAGGCCTTTATCTTTCTGAAGCAGCATGAAATCGGCGATATCGTTCCTGGTAACCTTCGACAGTGAATCAAAGGCGTGCTCCTCCAGGAAATCCATATAGAAATTAAGGTCTTCCTGGTAAGAAGCGGTGGTATTACGGGAGAGGCCGCGTTCCACGGATAAATAACTCAGGAAATTATCGATCAATTGGCGCATCTTTAGTTTAAAAACGGGTTATTTTTCTTTTCCTCGCCTATTGTTGATGTCGGGCCGTGACCGGGATAAATAACCGTATCATCCGGCAATTCAAACAGCTTTTCTTTTATAGACCGGATCAGTATGTCCTGGTCCGCGCCCGGAAAATCCGCCCTGCCGATGGTCATGCGGAACAAACTGTCTCCGGTAAACAGTATCTTATTTTGCGGTTTCTTCATTAAAAGGGCCATCCCCCCGGGAGTATGCCCCGGCAGGTGAATAACTTCCAGCTGAATGCCGTCCGACTCCAGCAGTGAGCCTTCTTTTACTGTCTTGATCTGCGATTTCACCCGGTAAGACGAACCCAGGAAATCAGACATGTTAAGCTGCGGGCTGCTTAATAACGCCAGGTCTTTTTCATGGACATAAACCGGCACCCCGAATTTATCATCGCAGCCGATATGGTCGGCGTGCCCGTGCGTATTGACGATAAATGCGGGTTTAAGTTTATGCTTATTTAACATCTTGCGGATTTTATCTTCTTCGTCCCCGGGGTCGATTATTATCGCGCCGGAGCCGGCCTGCCTGGCCAGTATATAGCAATTCGCATGATAAGCGCCCACGGGAACCGATTCTAATATCATACCAGATCATCCTTTATTTTGGGATAGGAAAAATGCTGCATAATATTCAGGCGTATACGTTCAGCGCTGGCCTTGTTCCGGGATATATCCGTACCGTAGGTATCGCTTTTGACCGCATCCCGCAGGTTTCTAAGCTTATTCAGCCAGGTATCAAGTTTCCTTTGCCTGGCGGCATTAAGAAGCGCACGGACCTGTTCAAGGTTCTTTATGGCCTCATTGGCGCAGCTTAACTGCTTTTTAGGGTTTGCTCTCCAGGATAAAGATTCTATAAGCTCGTCATGCCAGGATTTCCAATATAAAAAGTATTCTCGGTAGCGTTCTTCTTTGCTCATGACAGGCGGCTTGTATTCCTGGGGAGTAATGACCATTTCCTCTACGGGGGTTTTCTCTTTCTTGGATTTCCGCGTGAATTTGCGCACAAAAGCTTCGCAACCGACTAAATTGATAATCAGACAGAAAAGAAGGACCGACCTGATAAACGGTCCGGACCCGGACTTAAAATTGAAATTTGTCATTTAAGCATCTCCTTGAATTCAGTCTCATGAATAACTTTTACGCCCAGCTTCTTTGCCTTGTCATATTTGGAGCCCGGACTTTCTCCTGCGATGACTAGATCCGTGTTTGTACTTACGCTGGAGGCGGGGCTGGCACCGTGGCGCCTTGCCAACTCTTCAGCTTCGTGGCGGCTGTAGCTTTTTAATTCTCCGGTAAAGACTACTGTCTTGCCGCTTAAAGGGCCGGATAAATCCTCTGTAACCTCTTCTTTAAAATTAAGCCCGCTTTTCCTCAATCCTTCGATAATCTCCCTGGTTTGGGTCTGTGAAAAATATTCCCGGATGGATTGGGCCATCACCGAACCTACATCGCTTATTGCATCAAGGTCTTCTTTCTTCGCCTTAATCAGGTTATCCATGGTTTTAAATTCTTTTGCCAGGACGTAAGCTGCCTTTTCCCCTACATGCCGGATACCTAAAGCATAAATCAACCGCCAGAGCTGCCGGGACTTGCTCTTTTGGATCCCGGAAAGTAAATTTCTGACCTTCTTATCCTTGAATAATTCCAATCTCAGCAGGTCTTCTTCTTTCAGTTTGTAGATATCCGCGAAGTTACGCACCAGCTTCAATTTTACCAGTTGAGCTACGGCTGATTCGCCAAACCCTTCTATATCCATTGCCTGGCGCGATGCAAAATGCAACAGGCCCCTTTCCAGTTGCGCAGGGCATACCGGGTTAATACAACGAAAAGCTACATCTGCTTCTTTTTCTTTCACTACTTTACCTGCGCAAACCGGGCAGGCCCTGGGGACCTGTACCGGTTTTTTACCCAGCTTCTTGACAACTTTGACCACTTTAGGGATCACCTCTCCCGCTCTTTCAATCAAAACACGGTCTCCTTCCCTTATATCCAACCGCTTGATCTCGTCAAAATTATGCAAAGTAGCGTGTTTAATGATTACTCCCGCGCATCCCACGGGTTTAAGCTCTGCTACCGGAGTAATTATACCGGTCCTGCCTACATTAAAGATTATCCTTATTACGTCGGTAGTTGCCTGGTGCGCGGGGAATTTATAAGCCACTGCCCAACGCGGGCTTTTCAACGTATACCCTAATTTCTTCTGCTGCGCGATACTGTTTATTTTAACGACTATGCCGTCTATCTGGTAGGCCAAGCTTTGGCGCTTATCCTGCCAGTGTTTACAGTAATCAATGACTTCACCCAGGTTTTTGCATAGCTTTGATTGGGGATTGGTGCGTACTCCCCACCTCTGTAATTTCTCCAGGTATCCCCAGTGCGTAAGCACCTCCATGCCTTTATAAGTGCCCAGCGAATGCGCAAAAAAATTCAGCTTTCTTGCGGCTACAATGCCGGTATCCAGGAGTTTTAATGAGCCGCTGGCCGCATTGCGGGGGTTGGCGAATAACTCCAGTCCCTGTTTTTCTCTTTCCTTGTTCATGGCCTGGAATTCTTTTATATCCATGTAAACTTCTCCGCGGATCTCTATTAAATCCGGAATATCCCCATCCAACAGGACTAATGGTATCGCGCGTATGGTCTTGATGTTGGAGGTAACATCCTCCCCCGCTTCTCCGTCTCCCCGCGTAGCGCCTATCGTGAACCTGCCCTTTTCATAGGTAATATTTGCGCTTAAGCCGTCAATTTTAAGTTCAACGACATATTCGATCTTCGCAGCTCCGCCCAATCCTTTATGCACCCGCTCATCCCAGTCTTTGAGTTCGTCAAAAGAATAAGTATTATCCAGCGAAAGCATCTTCTGGAGATGCTTAACAGTCTTAAAGCCTTCAAGGACCCCGCCGCTGACCCTGACCGTAGGCGAATCGCTGCTTATATATTCCGGGTATTTTTCTTCCAGGTCTTTAAGCTGCCGCATCAGCTCATCATATTCCCTGTCGGAAATCTGCGGCTGGTTTATGACATAATAAAGATAATCGTGCTTGCGGATTGCCTGACGCAACTTTTCTATTTTTTTCTTAATATCTGCGGACATCTTTACCTGCCTGATAAAAGCCGGTCGCCTAAAGGATGGGGCAGGCCGGCAGCGATGATCTTTTCTCTCGCGGAACGGACATCATATTTGATTCTTTTAATCTGCACTTCTTTTTTCTGCGTATCGTATATGCAGTATGCGGCAGCTGGGTTGCCGTCCCTGGGCTGGCCTACACTGCCGACATTGACGGTATACCGCTTGTCTTTTTCAACCGCCAGCGTATCTCTCCTCTGGTAAGAGATGCGTTTATTTTTATCCAGAATAAAGAATCCTGGC
>JAQTNM010000019.1:0-5461 GCA_028713875.1 Candidatus Omnitrophota bacterium
TTACATGATCACCGATACTTATATACTGAAGGCGCGCCGCCGGCACACTGATCGTCCTTTGAGCCTGGGTTTCGTCTTCCTCTATCACCACCTGATTTGCGTTTTGATCGATAGAGATGACCCTGCCCCGGATGACGTCAAGGTTTTCCTGTATCTGACCTACGTCTCCTCCTGGGGGGATGTAATCGCTGAAATCCTTGGGATCCGGAGGATAAACCTCTTCCTGCGAAAAGACCCAGCTTGTAAAGCCTAGCAAAAATACCGCTATCAATACAATGATTACTTTTTTATCCATGCCCGTCTCCTTTCTTACAAACCCCGGCTAAGCGGGTTCAATTTTTACGATATATTGACTGCCGATGACTTTAAGTATATCAAGCCGGAAATTTTTATTCGCGGCTCGGCGGATATCCTCAAGTGCCGACTTACGGAGCACGCAATAGGTAGCCGGGTTTACCCTTAAGAAAATCCTGACTTTCTCATCCGTATCCAGGAAGGGAACCGGATGGACGGAAAAGAAGTTTTTGCCATAGGTATTCATTACCGCCACCTCTTTATCGGTGTAATACCTTACGCCCCTGGCGAAAGGCTTGGAACAAAGAATAGGGCCGCTGACCGTATAGTTTTTCAATAAATAGCGACAGGCGTCTCTCGAGGACAGATACGGTTCGATATCACTGCGTATAAACGGCACCGGCGACAAAAATACGGGAATAACCATGGCAGTAAGATAAGTAACTGCCGTAAATTTTTTCCTGATAATAAAAAACAACATCGAGATGGCAAGGATTGATAATGCCGAGCTGAAAATATAAATAGTTGCGGCATGCGGAAAATAAACTTTGAATCTCGGATAAATAAAGATCAGGGCAAGCGGGATTAAAAATAAAATAACGGCGTTTAGCGCCGAAACGATTGTCATGGAGCTCTTCTTCAGCAGGGATGACTCGTAAATAAAATCCGCGCAGGCAATTGCCAGCGCCGGCACCAACGGTAAAATATAACTTATCAGTTTGGAGTGCGCCGGCTGGAATATTACTAAGACCGCGCATATCCAGGAGGCCAAGAAATGATAAATAGCAGGGGTATTTTTGGGATAAGTTCTCCTGACAAGATAAACCAGCGAAATTAAAACATACAGGCTCCAGGGGAATACCGAGACAAATATGGAAAACGGGTAAAAATACCAGGTATCGTTGCCGAGGTGCTCGGCTTCGATAATGCGCCTGAGGTGGTCATTATAAAAAAATTCGTTTATAAATGAGGTGCCGTAGAGCTTGATCATTAAGACATACCAGGGGCAGGATATGAGGGCAAAAATAAATATTCCCCACAAGAAATACCTGGAAAGGAAGAAACGCAGGTCTTTCCTGAATAGTAAAAATAGCGTGACACTCAATAGAGGTATAAGCAGGCCAAGCGGGCCTTTGGCCAGAACAGCCATTGCCGAAAATATAAAGCTTAACAGGATCCCCGCAGCCTTATTCTTTCTTTCCGTATAGCCCCAAAAAAAACTGGCCAAAGATAAAACGATCAATACCGAAAATATCATATCCGTGAATACGGTTCTGGCCATGCCTATATAAAATCCGCAGGACATCAATATCAGGCCCGACATAAACGCCTTTTTCGCGTTCCTGAAACCGACCAGGCTTAACCAGTAAACCGCAATGACGCCCAAGGCCGCAAATACAGCAGGGAAAAAACGTGCGGAAAAAGCCGAAATCCCGGAGATAATAAATGCGCTGCGCAGCAGCCAATATAACAGGATTGGTTTTTCAAATTGCGGGGAACCAAACAGATAAGGAGTCATCCAGCTGTTGTGCTGGATCATCTCTTTGGCGGTCTGGGCATAAAAAACTTCATCTGGATTGGAAAGGCTTAAAATGCCGTTGCCAAATATAAAAAACAGCCAGGAAAGCACAAGCAGGATTATTATATATTTAATATTATTGCTTTGGGATCTCATCCTGTATTATTTTTCAGACAATAATTTTAAGCACCTTTTTCACGGCCTGGCCTTTATATATACCCGCCTTGGAGGCGGCCCGGCTCAATGAGTGCACTTTGGATTTTATCGCGTCTCCAATCGTATTTACCCCAGTTATCTTTACCGCTATATCCCTGAATCTATCGGCAACAGCCATATCCAGATAACCGCACATAATATAGCCGCGACTCCCGCGCAACAATACCAGGTTGTGCTTTAAAAGAGTGATTGCCACGCCCTGGATATATTTTTTTCCGACTTTGATTTTCTTGAATGCCAGCATACCTAAAAATATCAATCCTCAGTCGAGGAAAAAGAAAGGTTTCTGTCAATAAACTCGATTATCTTTGCCTGATCCTGGCTTGAAATTTTATGAAATTCCACGCCTATGCCTGGCGAGATCTGCTGCTGGACCTGCCTGTCGCATATCCATACCACCTTTGCCTGCAGTTCCAGCTCCACATTCTTATGCGGCAGTTTCAGCTTGATATTCAGCTCGTCCCCCAGCTTGAATTTATCGCAACCGTATATATAAGCGCCTATCGCGCTCAAATTCAATATATCCGCCTTGTAACAGACGGCCTCTTTGTTGCTTTTGTCTCTAAGGTCTATCTTGATATCTACGGGCAGGCGTTTGAACCTGCGCCTCAACTGCATCTTTTTGATATTCTCAATGATCTTGTCTTCTTTAAAGCTGTTCATGGCCAGGTCCTCCGTGGCATAGATCTCTATAGCCCTGTCCAGCCCGGTTACCGAGAAAAGGCTGCGCAGGTGCGCCGGGATATTGGCGAATTTCATCCGGCCGTTGTTGTTCATCACTTCCTTATAGGCCAGGACTATCGCCGAAATGCCCATATAATCTATGGATTCCACCTCCTCAAAATTGCAGAGTATGTCCAGATATCCGTCGCGCAGGCACTGGCCTACTATTTCAATCATGTTGGCGGAATTGATGTCGATGGAGCTGTATAAATCCAAAATCACCACATTTGCCTTGACCCGGGGTTTGATATCCACGGTAACCTGCTCCTGTCTATGTTGAATTTCCGAAGGAACGCCCTGCATTGAAAGTATAGCACAGGGCAAAATCTTCTTCCATCTATTTTGAACCGGAGAAACGTTCGGTAAACCTGATGATCTGCTGCATCATCTTTACCGTCTCGGCAGGATGCTTGCCCACCGCGGTTTCCGCCGAGAGCATGACAAAATCCGAGCCATCCAGCACCGCATTAGCCACATCGCTGACCTCGGAGCGCTCCGGTATTAAGTTCTCGGTCATACTCTCCAGCATTTGCGTGGCGGTTATGACCAGCTTTCTTCTCTGATTGCATTTTTTAATGATCATTTTCTGGATCACGGGGATCTCATATACCGGCAAAGATACGCCCATATCGCCCCGGGCGACCATAACCCCCTCGCAAACATCCAGTATCTCGTCGATATTCTTTATGCCGGGCCGGTTTTCGATCTTGGCTATAATCTTGCAGCAAGGGAGCCTGTCCCCGATAAACTTGCGCAGGCTCAATATGTCCTGCTTATCCCTGACAAAAGACTGGGCGATATATTCAACTTTATTTTTTATGCCGAAATCCAGGTCCTTTTTATCTTTATCCGTTAAACCCTTGAATTTCAGCTTCGTATCCGGGATATTGATACCCTTATGTTCTTTTAAGAGTCCGCCGATAACCACCTCGGCCTTCAGGTAATGCCCCAGGCGCCTTTTCACCAAAAGTACGATGTTGCCGTCGTCTATATATATGCGGCTGCCTGCCTTTATATCGCTCAAGGGCCCTTTATAATCGAAGGGGATGATGTTATCCCCTGCCGCTACATTGCGATTGGTCAATAAAATTATCTGTCGTTTTTTTAATTGGGCGGGTTTGCCGCCCTGCAATGCGCCGATCCTCAAACGGTAACCTTCCAGGTCTTGCAGTATCTCTGTGTTCCTGCGGTATCTTTTATTCAAACTGCGGATCAAATCAAGGCGCTGCTGGTGCTGCCGGAGAGCGCCGTGAGAAAAATTGAGCCTGGCCACTGACATACCCGCAAGCATCATCCTGCGTAATAAAACGGCATCCTGGCTGCTTGGACCTATTGTGCAGATAACCCTAGTCTTTGCCATTTGTCTTTGTTGGAAGATAAAAGCCAGCCGGTTGACTTCTTACCCTGCGGCTGATCAACGGAAGGATTTTTCAGGGTGTATGAATCTTAACCTAAGCAGGGTTTTCTTCCCTTGTTTGCCTTTTTGGAACGCCAGTTGAGCTTGCCTCTTCGTTTACGTTTTCCCACGTTAATAGCCCTCGTTTAGTATTTATAATAGCCGGGTGGTATGGCCTGGGATATATAACGCACCGCCTCGATTATACAGATGCGTATCGCCTTTTCCATCGGCGTATTGGCATAGGCTGACAAGCCTGCGCCTAAACCCCAGCTGCCCAGGAAACCCGCCATAAGTGCGCCTGAAACATCAGATGCCTGGCCCTGCACCCGAGTTGCTGCCAAGACCTCGGAAGTAGAAGTATCTATTACCCTTATATCCATAGCCATATGCGCCTTGTTCAGCGCCGCGCCCAACAGCCCGCCTAAGACTCCGCTGCCTGCTCCTCCTCCGCCGCCTATACCCGCTCTTCCGCCTGAAGCCTGCGGCTCAAACTCGGTTACAGCGGCTGTTATCACCAGGTCCGCGGTTTTTATATTGCCTCTTTTAGGACCGGCTCCTGCCTGCCCTGCCCCGGACACGGATAATTCCTGCTCCTGCATTATCGCGCTTAAAGCCTGGCGTTCTACTACTGAAAAACGGTTGCTGTTTACCAGAGCCGTAACCAGCATTTCGCGCAGGCCTGAGCCGATTGCGCCGCTGGCCTTGGCAGCTTTGACGTCAAAATCCGCGACTGCGATACGGGCCTTGGGCCCCGAATAAGGAGGCAGGGGCTGCGCTCCGGCAGTATTATCCACCTGCGCACTAGGCTGCATTAAGCTGGCGCAACCGGATACGCCGATTATTAAAAATACCAGGCCGATAAACCGAAATATTTTCTTCATTATTTAGTTGCCTCCTCATCCCTTGTTATTTTATCCGTCACTTTTACCGCAAGCTCATCTCCGGCATTAGCCAGCGCTTCTTTGCCTCCGCTAACTGGGTCCATGTGCACGGAACTGCCCTGTGCATCAAGGTAAGCAATGACTTTGCCGTCTTTTACCCTGATGAGCTTTGCCGTAACATTGGCAAAGCAGGAGCGCATATTTGACTGAGGAACGTTGCCTCCGGAAGAAGCTACGGCCTTACCCAGGACTACGTAGTCTGCCTTGGAGAGGCTGCCTAATTTTATCGCGGCCGGCTCGGATAAGTCTACAAGGCGGAATGCCTTATCCTGTTTGATAACCCCCGAAACGCTTGAAGGCTCAACTACTTCATAACCCTGCTCAATAAACTGCTGGGCTAAAGCGTTTTCCACCGTGGATAAATCTATT
>JAQTNM010000019.1:5471-13174 GCA_028713875.1 Candidatus Omnitrophota bacterium
CCCACCAGGCCTGTTGCGGGCCGCTGATATTCTGTTCGGAGATCAAAAGGATAACCCTGGGTTTACCGTTTGCAGCGTAGGATAAACTAAAAGCCAGCATCAACACGAAAAATACCATCAAAATTTTTTTCATTTTTTTTCTCCTAAACAAGCGCTGCCTTGATTTTGGCATA
The DNA here is from genome assembly GCA_028713875.1 of Candidatus Omnitrophota bacterium. Lineage (GTDB taxonomy): Bacteria > Omnitrophota > Gorgyraeia > Gygaellales > Profunditerraquicolaceae > JAQTNM01. The sequence continues at coordinate 5,645 of JAQTNM010000019.1, forward strand.
CCTCTGGTGCTTATGCCAAAATCATCTTTCATATTGTGAAAGACATGGCGTTTAGCGCTTGTTTACTCCGCGCATAGCGCGGAGTTTACGTTAATCCTGTATTCAACTCAACAATTCTACACTATAATAATTGCAGGGTCAAGCAAAAATCAAAACCAGTTTATTACCCTAATTTTCCCACGTTATGTCCGAAGCTCTTGACAAAAATTGGGCGGAGTGTAAACTATAGCCGATGATCAAAAACCGCGCTTTTACCCTCCTAGAGCTAATCGTAGTCATCGTCATCTTAGGCATCCTTGCCACCCTGGGTTATACGCAGTATGGCAAAATGATGGAAAAGTTCTATATGGCTGAAACAAGGACGATATTTGGCCGCATGCGTAAGGATGCTTACGAGTATTTCTGGAAAAACGGGAGCATGAACGGCATGGTTTCTGCTGATGTTGGCATAGGCTCAGACATTCCCGCCTCATGCGTATCTACGAATTATTTTTACTATTATATTTACAATCCAAGCGGAAACCAAGTTCAGCTAGCAGCGGTAAGATGTACCTCAGGCGGTAAACCACCGCAAGCAAGTTGCTTATATGCTCCTTACATCTATGCTAATCCTGTCAATGGCGACGGTCAATACACTATTTATAACCCAAACGGTTGTAACGTATCCCCGTAAACACAAACCTGCCGTCTTGTTCCCAATCAGCCTTAAGGATATCCGTACCTGAATTATCAAAATAAGCAACGCAATTCATTTGAGCGGGAATAAGTTTTAGCGAGTGACGAGACTTGATCTTCGAGAGCTACTTAACCGAGGGGTGACGTGGAAGAGGGGCATCCCCAAATCGAGGACTGACTAGGCCGCAGATTTGGGGAAACTTCCACGGCAGGACCCCGAGGCTTAATGCAAGACTCGGCAGGCTGCCTGCAGGTAGGCAGGAACCTGTTAAAATTGCCGAGCGACAAGAATCAGGTTGATTATTTATACTAACTTCGTTAATTGGGTTAGCCTGTTGATAATGCGGTAGGGTTTTTCTTTCTGCAGTTCTTCTCTCGTGCTTGAGCCGGTGGTAAGCATGATCGTCTTGACTTTGGCGCGCCTGCCTGTCTGGGCATCAATGAACATATCGCCTACATAAACGGTCCTATCCGGCTTAATCCTGAATTTGCACATAATCTTATTCAAGATCTCCGGGTGCGGCTTCATATGCTTCAATTTATCCCCGCAGAGGACATAATCCAGGTATTTGTCCAGCTTGAGGCGGCGGATCAGTATCCTGGCAAAACGCGTAGGCCGGTTGCTGGCTACTGCAAGTTTATAACCTTCGTTTTTAAGGTAAGCTAACACCTTGAGAGTCTGAGGGAAAAGCCGGGAACCCGACAGCAGCGCTTTGGCATGGTGCCTGCGGTAGATTAAAAGCGCCTCGTCCAAGTCTTTTTTCTCCAGGAACGGTTTAAGTAAGTTCCTGTCTCCCCAGCCGACTGAACTGCGGATAAGATTTGCCTTCTGGCGGGGATAACCCGTTTCCTTCATGGTATGGTTAAAACTGGCGGTAATCGCCGGATATGCATCCACGAGCGTACCGTCCAAATCAAAAATAATCAGCCCTTTTTTTCTCATGGAAAAAATAAGGCAGGAGCTCTATCCCCTGCCTTTTAATTTCACGGATTATAGTTTACGGGAATTATTCTTCTCCCTGCGGAACCGGGGCTTCTTCTTTCGTGGTATTGCTCTGCCCTTGCGGCTGTACTTGTATACCGCCTGCGTTCACGGCCGCAGTCTCCTCAGCGGGCGGGCTCATAAGCGTCTGACTTTGAGCCTGCGGCGCTTCCTGCATTGTTTTATCCGGCATAGGCTGCATGCCTTCGGGTTTTTCTACGTTTATATTCTTGGCGATATTTTTTCCGTCCGCAGTCACAATATAATCAACACTCACGGTATCCTGCGGTTTTATTTCGGAGAAGGAATTAAGATTTTCGTAAGTAGTATTATCGTCCGCAGCTATGATCATTTCTTTCTCGGTATCTGCTTCATAATCCAGGTATTTAACATTCATCTGGTGATTGGCGGAGTCGATAGAAACCACCTCTGCCCAGACCCATTGCGGTTCCTGGGTAGCAGCTTGAGGAGCAGCCGCAGGATTAGCCGCGGGTGCCGCCTCATCCTGGCTAAATACTGAATTTACGCTTACAAATGCCGAAAAGATCATCACCACTAAGATTAAACCTGTCTTTAACTTCATCTGTTCCTCCTTGCCTTCCATAGGCAGCTTAAATATTTAAAGGAATATAACACGCTTAAAGCGCCTTGTCAATATCACATTTCGTACCTTTTGAATATGCTGACCGCCTCATCCGCATTTTCCGCGGCAATCAATTCTCTTCTGAAATTTTCATCGTTGAGGAGTTTGGAAAGCTTGGCCAGGAGCCTTAGATAAAGGCCCAGCTCCCCGGGATTTGTCCCCATCAGGAAAATCAGGTTTACCTTGTCTGCGTCGATAGAGTCAAAATCTATCCCCCCTATGGACCTGCCGAAACCTATTACGAAACCGCCTACCCCTTCGGTGGGCGAATGCGGTATCGCAACTTTATGGCCGATCCCTGTGGAGCCGAGCTCTTCTCTGCGCAGGACATCATGAATAAACCTTTCTTTATCTATGACTTTACCGCAGGAATAAAGCTTATCCGCTATCTCTATAATGGCTTCTTGCTTTGTGGATGCCTTCAGATCTGTAATGCAGTTCTCCTTTTGCAGGTAATCGGATATCTTCATATCAACTCCTTGTATAGCTTTTCCACCTCTGCGGGGTTTTTCACCACTACAACCGGGCAAGGGGACTCGCGGAATATCCGCTCGCCCTCGTCATAAAAAACTTCTTTTCTGGACAACAGCTCCTTTAACTCGCCCATAACTAAAATATCTGCCCCTAGCTCCCTGGTCTTGTTTACCACCTCCTCGTGGATACCCCCCTTAAGAAGCATGCAGGAACATTCCACGCCTTTGCTTTCCGCCATTTTTTTTATCCTCTCCAGGAAAAGGCCTCCCTGCTCTTCCAGATCCCTCTCGTAATCCCTGGCTTCCACTTCCACGAAGATCCTGCTCTTGAGCAATTCCTGCAGCACCTTTTCGTTTACCACGTATATGGCGGTGATTTTTGCCTGGAGGGCCTTAGCTAGATAAATAGCGTATTTGGCAGTAATCAGGGACACAGGTGCAGCGGCAACGGAAAGCACAATATGTTTTATGGCCACTTAAAAACCTCCCTTTTTTAGCTTCTTAATTTTTTCTTGATAAGCTTAAGCATGGAAAAGGACTCACGCGATTCTTCATCAAGCCTGTCGCTTATGAATTTCAAGGACTCTTCGTAATAAGGTATGTAAATTTTCTCCAGGGCGTTGACTTTTCTTATGGTCTTCTGTACTTCTTTGGCGATGCGCAAAGAGGCGATCTTTTTCTCCGCCAGTTGGGCCAGCGATTTTACGATATCTTTGAATTTCAGGATCACCTCGTCCACATGGAGACTCACCTCGTAAGGGCTGTAATAGGGAGGGTGGTCGCTGGTCTGTAAATTTATAACCGGGATGTTTACGCCCATCACCCTTCTCTGCGATATGGAGATGCTGTTTTTTATATCAATGGAAAAGCTGAGTTCTTCCATGCGCCTGCGGCCCATCACCACGATCGCATTATCGACAAGCCTGTAGCCTTCCTGCAGCGCTTCATCCACCTGTTTCTGCAGCCTCTCGGTTATGTGGATTATGGTGTTAAGCTCGTTGATCAGGATTTTCCTTTTCTCATCCAGGAGCTCATACCCCTCGTGAGTCAGGGTAAGCGTCTTTTTTACCCGCAAAAGGTTTGTTTTAGTCGCGGCCAGGTTTACTTTCATTTCTTTTTTTGTAATATTTTTTCAATTCCTGGTCCTTGATGCGCACCAACTCCGATTCCGGCAACAGGGAAATAATCTCCCAGCCCAGGTCAAGCCCTTCCTCCAGGGTGCGCCTCTCATGATAACCCTGGCTCAGGAACTTCTTTTCAAATTCATCTCCGAACTTAAGGTAGAGATGGTCCAGCGGCGTAAGCTCCTCCTCGCCGATAATGGAAGCCAGGGCCCTGATGTCCTTTACGTGGGCATAGCAGGCAAAAAGCTGAGAGGCAAGTGCCGGATGGTCCGACCGCGTCAGCCCCTCTCCTATATTATCCTTCATCAATCGCGATAACGAAGGGAGCCCTGCGATGGGAGGATAAATACCCCTGGCGTACATTTCTCTCTCCAGGACAATCTGGCCCTCGGTGATGTAGCCGGTCAGGTCGGGTATGGGGTGGGTTATATCGTCGTTAGGCATGGTTAAAATGGGCAACTGAGTAATGGAACCGTTTATGCCCTTGATCATCCCTGCTCTTTCATAGAGGCTGGCCAGGTCGCTATAAAGATATCCCGGGTAACCTTTTCTGGCCGGTATCTCGCCTCTTACCGTGGAAAGCTCCCTTAAGGCCTCGCAATAATTAGACATATCGGTCATGATGACCAATACATGCATGTTTTTCTTAAAAGCCAGGAACTCCGCGCAAGCCAATGCCAGACGAGGAGTCTGTAATCTTTCAATGGAGGGGCTGTCAGCCAAGCTCAAAAATATCGCCACCCTCTCCAGGACCCCGGATTCTTCAAAGCTCTTGATGAAAAAACGCGCGGTATCGTATTTTACGCCCATGGCGGCAAAAATCACGCAAAAACTTTCGTTCTTGACGCGGGCCTGGCGGCAGATCTGCGTGGCAATGAGGTCATGCGGCAAGCCGCTTCCGGAAAAGATAGGCAGCTTCTGGCCCCTCACCAAAGTATTCATTACGTCTATCGCAGACAGCCCTGTTTCAATAATGTTTTTGGGGTAATCCCTGGAGGTGGGATTTATGGCCATGCCGTTGACATCGATCAACTCTTCATAAACCGGCTTAGGCATGCCATCCAGGGGATTGCCCAGTCCGTCAAAGACCCTTCCCAATACTTCTTCGCAAGCCCCTATCATCAACGGCTCTTCCCTGAAACGCACCTTGCAGTTTTTTAAAGAAATACCGCTGGTGCCTCCCAAAACCTGGACCACGGCAAACCCTTTGCCTACTTCCAGCGTAATACCCATCCTGGCTTTGCCTTCCTCATCCACGATCTCCACTAATTCGTTATAACCGACATTGTGTATATTGCGGATAAAGAAGATGGGACCTACTACTTCATCCATCCCCAGGTATTCTCTTAAGCTGTAATCTCTCATTTAAAAATCCAACTCCTCCAGCGCCTCGCTGATCTTCCGGGGCAACTTCGCCAACTTATCGAGATCGTTTTCCGAATAAGTCAATTTCATGCGCATGATTTCCTGGTATATGGGTATTTCTTTCAACTCGGCCGCGTTTATTCCTTTTTTAACCAGCTCTTCGCTTTTATGGTAGAAACAGATGATCGCCTTAAGCATAAGGAACTGCTTACGGGCGGAAGAATAAGTATCAATCTTGTCAAAAGCCACCTGCTGCAGGAATGTGTTCTTAAAGACCTGGCAAACCTCAAGCACAAGCCTTTGCGTCTGGGGAAGCACATCCGCTCCGACGAGCTTGACCACCTGGAGCAGACGCTGTTCCTTCTGCAGGAGTTCCATTATCGTATAGCGCAAAGAAAGCCATTCGGCATCAATATTTTTATGCCACCATTCTTTTATATCGTCAATATATTCGGAATAGCTGTCTATCCAGCTTATGGAAGGATAATGCCTGGCATTCGCCAGGTCCCTGTCCAGGGCCCAGAAACAGCGGATAAATCTTTTTGTATGCGCGGTCACCGGCTCGGAAAAATCCCCTCCCGGAGGGGAAATCGAAGCGATAATGGTAATCGAGCCGTTTTCAGCGTTGAAAGTCTTTACCCTGCCTGCGCGTTCATAGAATTCAGCCAGGCGCGAGGGTAAGTATGCCGGGAACCCCTCTTCAAGAGGCATCTCCTCCAGCCTTCCGGAAAGCTCGCGCAATGCCTCTGCCCAGCGGGAAGTGGAATCCGCCATAAGAGCGACGTTGTAACCCATATCCCGGTAATATTCCGCCATGGTAATGCCTGTATAGATGCTGGCTTCACGCGCAGCCACCGGCATATTGGAGGTATTAGCGATGAATATCGTCCTTTCCGTCAGCGGCCTTTGCGTGCGGGGGTCAATGATCTTAGGAAAATTCAGAAGAACGTCGGTCATCTCATTGCCTCTTTCCCCGCAACCTACAAAAATCACAACTTCCGCATCGCTCCATTTGGCCAGTTGATGCTGGATAACGGTCTTACCTGTGCCAAACCCTCCGGGCACGGCAACGCAACCGCCTTTACCCACGGGGAAAAGCGTATCAATTACCCTCTGGCCGGTGATCAAAGGTTCAATTATGGACAATCTCTCTTTATAAGGACGGACCTTCCTTACCGGCCAGCGCTGGTACATGAAAACTTCCCTGTCCTGCTGGCCGTTTTCAAGAAGCGCTATCCTCTGGTCCAGGGAATAGTCGCCTTCGGCGGCTACCCATTTGAGTTTGCCTCCCCAGCTAGACGGCATGAGGATCTTGTGTCTAATCAAAGAGCTCTCCTGGACCTGGCCGATGGCTTCTCCCGGGTTGATCTTATCGCCTTCTTTTTTCAAGGGAACGAAGTGCCATTTTTTCTCCCTGTCTAAAGCCGCAATATGCACGCCCCTGTTGATAAAATATCCTTCTTTATCCCTGATAACCTCCAGGGGCCTTTGGATTCCGTCGTAGATGTTACCCAGGAGGCCCGGCCCTAACTCTACGTAAAGAGGATAACCCTGCGTATAAACGAAGTCTCCCGCCTTTAAAGACGTGGTGTCTTCATAGACCTGGACAAAAGCGTGCGTCTCTTTAAGTCTGACCACCTCACCCACCAGATGTTGCTCTCCCACCTCTACCATATCCAGCATTCTTAAGAATGAGACCTCTTCAACCTCAACTACCGGCCCGACTACCCGGTATATTTTACCTGCGACCTTAAGCATCTCTAAAATGCCTCCTTAAGCAGATTCATATAAATATCGTCCTGGATGCGCTTTAGGCGCGAAAGAAAACAGTTGTCATATATAAGATGCCCGTCGCAAGACCCCACGATTACCCCAATATCCTTAAAATCGCTTTTGTGAAATTTAAAAACGAAGTTCTTCTTAAATCTGTCTGAAGCCAGGGCCGTTGTTTCTTTTATAAAAGCTTCATTTACCACCGCGGCATCAAGGCTGGAATAAAAAATATCCATGTCCTGGCTGTCGATAACAGAAACCCCTTCAATGATCGCCTTCTTCAAGAAACCGGGGTAATCTTTGGATTTACGGAATGCTTGCGATTCTTTTATCAGGCTCTCCATAACCTGCTGAACGAATTTACTCTTTTCTTCCAGGAATGCCTTCTTTTTTTCAAGGTTAAGGCTGGACAAGATCATCTCTTTGTCATGGGCTAACTGCTTCTGAAAGTCCTTGAGCATCTGCTCTTTTTTATTCTCGGCTTCCTGCGCAGCC
>JAQTNM010000020.1 GCA_028713875.1 Candidatus Omnitrophota bacterium
CCCAGGTAATGCCGAATGCCAGGCCTAAAGCTTTTACGTTCAGCTTATTCATGCGCCCTCCTTTTTAGTCCGCCGATATCTGCGGCCTACTTGAGGCTAGATGTTTCCAGCGGTACCGTATCTGTTTATTATAGGCGATTTTCTAAAAAAATAAAATGATTTTCACAAAAAATTTGCGCGACAGAATTATCCGGAACAATCAGGAATGAAAATTTTGAGCGATAATGACGCGGGGGATTTCCCCCACAAACGTTGAATGGCGGGGCCGACGAGATTTGGACTCGCGATCTCCTCCGTGACAGGGAGGCGCCTTGAACCGGACTAGGCCACGACCCCCAAATTACAGGTGGTTAATTGTAAACTAAAAACCTTGAACTTGCAACAAATATTTATGGTGGGCGGTAGAGGATTCGGACCCCTGACCTTCTCTGCGTAAGAGAGACGTTCTAACCAGCTGAACTAACCGCCCGAATTTATGCTCCGCCTGAGATTATGCCAAAAAGCATAAGAGTAAAGGCCATGACCAGTAAAGCCACTGTTTCAGTCATGCCTAAAACAACCAGGTAATTACCGAAGCCTTTGCCTGTTTCGCCCATTGCGTCGGAGGCAACCGCAGCGCATTTACCCTGCCAAAGCGCAGAAAGTCCGATAGCCAGCCCGGCAAAAGCGCCGACGCTCCAAAGATACTGGCCTTTATTGGCGATCTCCATCAATTGCCTCATCACGATCATCCCGTAGACGGTTTGAGTCAGGGGGGCGGCGGTAAAAACAACCAGCATAAAGGAGGCCGGCTTATTTTGTGAAAAGTTCTTTTTCCACGCTCCGATAGCAGACATGCCGGCGATGCCTGTGCCAAATGCCGAGCCCAATGCAGCAAGGCCCAATACCAATATCGCTCCCAAATCCTTGAACTGCATCATAATCCCGCTTCCCATTGTAATCTCCTTTTTTTAGCGAATTAAACCCGCCGTTGGCTCCGTAGCGGGCCGTTATTATCTATTCTTTTAATGGTTTATAAGAAATACCGCTCCATGAAACATTCGCATGGCCCGAAAACTCCAGGACATTGAGCCTGACCCCGTGCACTAATACCGAAACCGGGCCTAATACAATGCCCAGAGCATTCCCGATAATGGCGATCAGAGCGCCGGCAACGACCGTAAATATATTCCCCCTGACTACCATAGCTGCCATGGCATTAAAGGCATCGGCTATGGCAATGCCGGCAAGCCCGACCGCGAAAAGACGGACATAAGAAACTACGTCGGTAAAACTGTTCATGATGCTGAGCGCCAGTGCCCCCAGCCCTTTCCCTACGGCCTTGAGGATATTTTTTTGCGGGCTGGTAAAAAGGATTACGAGGCTGGCGCCGGAAATAATCAGCCAATTACCGAAAAACGGGAAACTATCTCCCAGGATAAGCGCCCTGGCGATAAAAAAAGCTGCCCAGAGCAGGCATATCCAGCCGGCATCTGAAAGAGCGCTTAATGAGGGCAGCTTAAGCACCCCCCGCCAGCCGTGCCCGACAGATAAATGCAGCGCGCCGATAAAAAAACAGAACCGCTGCAGCCCTTTTTCATCGGTAAGGATGGGCACCAGCGGCTTAAACCCCGCCTTGATAAGCCACTCGTGGCCAAAAAACGTGGCCGTTAAGATTCCCCATATGATAGCGCAAAAGCTAAAGATATAAAAGAGAAAAAAGGTACCGGCATTCTGCCGGCTCTTGCGCGATTTATGCTGGAATAAAAACGTAATTAAGGCATAAACCAGGCCGTATCCGGCATCCCCTATCAATATGCCGAAGAAAATGCTTAAAAATATCAAAAACGGCAGACTGACATCAAGCTCGCGATAGCCTGGAAGTATCTCCAGAAACTTAAATACCGGACTGATGATCGCGATCCAGCGGGGATTGCGGATCAGGGTAGGGACGCTATCCTTCCCAGAAGGCTCAGTGACAAAAATGCCCCATTTTTCTTTTTTTGCCAAAGCCGATAAGGCCGGCTCTTCTTCAGCGGGCGCATATCCCGTTAAATAGACAAAACCCGAATCCTGCCCCATCCCATTCAGGGCTTCGTAAAATTCGGCCTCTTTCATGAGCTTATCTTTAGTGTCTAAAAGTGCCTGGCGGCAGCATAAAGATTCTTTTAACTGTTTCTTCAGCTCTGCCGTATAAGCCTCGTCCCGGACCAGGCGTTCTTTCATTTGAGCAAGGCTCATTTTCGGCAGCTCTATTTCTTTAAAGGCGCATTCTATCTTTCCTTTTGAGACCAACAGGCAATAAACGCTGCCGTTCTTTACGGAAATTTTTTTCACGATTGCCGAAACCGGCATGTTCCTGAATTCCTTCGCGGGGATCTGATAAAATTTAATATGGATACCTTTCCCGTCAAGCTCCTGCACAAGAAGAGGATCAAAATCTCCCCATTCCCGCCAATCAATGATCTTTTGTTTAAGGTCCCTGGCAAACTCCTCAAGATAATCTATCCTCTTCCATAAATCTATAATGCGGCGCGAGACGGTTCTAAAATCTGCGACTTGTTTAGTTTCCGGCGCGCAAGACTTGGGCTCACAACCTCTTCCTTCACAAGAATATCCAGCGCCTGCTCAAGAAGGTTCAAATCATCGTGAAGAAGACCGAGGTCCCTGCTTTTCGGCGGCTGCTGGTGTTCTACGTGCACTACGCCCTGCCTGCGCAACTGCTTCAGAGCTGCGCAGGCGTCTTTAGGCTGCGTGATTACGGCTATTTTTTTCATTGCCACGATCATGCCGCCGCTCCTTCAAAAACAGCTTCCTCTATTTTTCTTTTGGCGATCTTGCTGCGGCCTACAGCATTAGTCAATTGGTCGCCGATATAAATTTTTATCAACCTTATGGCTTCTCTCGTATCCGGAATCTTGACTTTTTCAAACAGGTTGACCCTCTGCGTGGTAATACGCAATTCCTGCCTTAATATCTCTATCCCCTTCTCTATCGTCTCAATCTCTTCCCGGAGACAGACCAGTTGCCTGAAAGCATCAATGGCAAAATCAACCCATAAAGGCGTATCAAAAAGGTCGTAATCGGCCTCGGGAAACTCGGCTTTTTCAAAAACCGGGAGAACTACTCCGGCGACATTTTTTTCTGTCGTGATGACATTAAGCGGCAGAATCCATGCCTTAAACCCCCCGACCTCTTCCGACAATAAACCAGCCCATACGCTGATAGCTTCTTTTTTCTTTGTTTCAAGCTGTTTTTTTTCTGTCAAAAGGCTTAACTGCTGTAAAATCTCAAGCTGTAATTGCTGCTTCTTAAGCTGCAAAGTGGGGAGATACCTTTCATACTGGCTCAAGGCATCCCTTTGTTTCTTCAATTCTCCCTTTGTTAGCTTTACTTTCATTGAACTTACCCTACATGCTACCTACTATCTACTACCTACTGCTTTTTAGGCCAGTATTCCTCGATCATTGACTTTTTAATCCCGGTCTCTTCGGGGTTAAAACACTGCGCTAAAATCTGCCATCCTCTGTCCAGCGCTTTTTCCAGCGCGATATTAACTTTCAGAGACATTATTTCCTCTTCGAAGATTTTACCGTAACGCAGCAGCTTTTTATCCCAGTTGCTCATCTGAAAACCCATAGCCTGTTTTTCGGCGCTCTGGCGGTAACTGGCAAACAATTGAATCATCGTATCCATAATGGTGCGGTGGTCGTCGCGGGTCTTTCCGTTTACCTGCTGCTTCAGGCGGCTTAAAGAGCCAAACGGCTCTATGACGCCGTTTTTTAAATAAAACTGGCCTTCGGTAATGTAGCCGGTATTATCCGGGACAGGATGAGTAACATCGTCTCCGGGCATGGTAGTGGCAGCCAGAATAGTGATTGACCCCGCGCCTTCAAAATCAACTGCCTTTTCATAGCGGCTGGCCAGTTGTGAATAAAGGTCCCCGGGATAACCGCGGTTGGAAGGCACCTGCTCCATAGTAATGGAAATCTCTTTTAAGGCATCGCAGAAATTAGTCATATCGGTCAGAAGCACCAATACGCGTTTTCCTTCCAAGGCAAAATTCTCGGCAACTGCAAGGCTGATATCCGGGACAAGCAAACATTCTACAACCGGGTCGGCTGCCGTGTGGATAAACATAATGGAGCGCGAAAGCGCGCCGTGCTCTTCAAGCGTATCCCGGAAAAAGAGATAATCGTCATATTTTAATCCCATGCCTCCCAAAATAATAATGTCCACTTCCGCCTGTATTGCGATCCTGGCGAGCAATTCGTTGTAAGGCTCGCCGGCAATGGAGAATATAGGCAGTTTCTGGGATTCTACCAGCGAATTAAAAACATCTATCATCGGAATGCCGGTGCGTATCATTTTATTCGGGATAATCCTTTTTGCCGGGTTTACCGAAGGAGTGCCGATATCAATCATATTTTCGGAAAGCCCGGGGCCTTTATCCAGAGGAACGCCGCTTCCGTTAAAAATACGGCCCAGCAGATTATCTCCGCTTGCTACGCGCATAGGGTGGCCCAGGAACTTTACCTTATCCCCGGTTGAGACGCCTTTACTGCCGGCAAAGACCTGCAAAGAGATCTTTTTTCCGTCGATACGTATAACCTGGGCTAAGGAAGTGCCCCGGCCGGTAAACACCTGGGCAATCTCGTTGTATCCGATATTTTCCGCTTCTACGGTAATGACGTCGCCGGCGATCTGGATAATATTAGTGTAAGTTTTGCGCATTTAATTCTTCCTTCTTAGTCGCCATTTTGCTGTTTACAAGTGCCGAGGTCTCTTCTTCGGCTTTCTTGAATTCCTCAGACTGCCAGGGGCCGGAGTTCCAGCCGCGCAAAAGCTGTCTTAACTGTTGGAAAAAATGCAACGCTTCTTCTTTATCCCTAAAAGAAAACTCCGCTTCCAGGATGCCGTAGATAAAATTGAAGATATAACTCTGCCTATCTTTAGCTGTCGCCTCATCAACTTTATCAAAGGCGTTCTGCTGCAGATAAACAAAATCAAATAATTCCCCTTTTAAATAATCAATGTAATCCCTTAAAGACGTACCTTCTTCTCCGATAACCTTCATCATCTGCGCCACTTCATTGCTCTTACGCAGGATCTGGTGCCCTTTTGCTTCCTGCTTTTCTTCAATAAAGCCCGTGTATTTGCTCCAGCTGATTAACGGGTCTATCGCCGGATACCTCCTGGCATCCGAGCGCTCGCGGGAAAGCCCGTGGACCGCGCCTACGACTTTGAGGGTCGCCTGGGTAACCGGCTCTTCAAAATGCCCTCCGGCAGGGCTGACTGCCCCGCCGATAGTAACCGAGCCGATACTGCCGTCATAAAGCCTGACCAAACCCGCCCGTTCATAAAACGAGGCTATGCGCGACTCTAAATATGCGGGGAATGCTTCTTCCCCGGGGATCTCTTCCAACCTCCCTGACATTTCGCGCATTGCCTGCGCCCAGCGCGAAGTTGAATCCGCTAAAAGCAAAACATGTAACCCCATCTGCCGGTAATATTCAGCCAGCGTAACCGCGGTATAAACGCTGGATTCCCTGGCTGCCACCGGCATAGAACTGGTATTGCAGATAATTATTGTCCTGTCCATCAATGGTTTATTTGTGCGCGGGTCGACTAATTCCGGGAACGTCTTTAGCGTTTCCACGACTTCTCCGGCGCGCTCACCGCAGGCGGCAATAATCACCACGTCAACTTCCGCGTGGCGGCTGGTCAGTTGCTGCAGGACGGTCTTTCCTGCGCCAAAAGGACCGGGTATGCAATAAGTCCCGCCTAAAGCGACCGGAAAAAGAGAATCAATCAGTCTCATCTTCGTCACTAAAGCCTCTTTTGGTTTCAGTTTTTCCGCGTATCCCGGAATAGGTATCTTTACCGGCCAATACTGGAAAAGATATACCTCTGTTTCTCTGCCGTCGCCATCCTTTAATCTGGCGATGGGTTGCTTTAAATTATACCGGCCCCCGCCTGCTATCCAGACAACTTCTGAAACTCGCTGCGTAGAAAAAGGCGCCATAATATAATGTTTGAATATCTTTTCCGGTACAAAACCAAGCCTTTCTCCCGGCCGTATCTTATTGCCTGCTTTAACTAAGGGGGTAAATTCCCACTCTCTGTTTTTATCAAGCGCATCTAAATAAACGCCCCGCTTAAGAAAAAATCCGTATTTTTCTGCAATCAAATAAAGAGGATTCTGCAGGCCGTCGAAAACCTGGCCTAAAAGACCGGGGCCTAATTCCACAGAAAGGAGCTCTCCGCTGAATTCCACGGGTTCGCCCGTTTTTAAACCTGTCGTGCTCTCATAAACCTGCAGCTCAGCGTTGTTTTTCCGGATACGGATAACTTCCGATTTCAGACGCTCATTGCCGTGAATGATGTAAGCCACTTCATTCTGTACGGCAAAGGTATCAAAAACCGCCGTTACCATGTTACCGTTAATGCTGGCAATAAAACCTTTTCTTTTCTCAGGCATCTTTTTTCTATCGGTTTGCGGTGATTAATTTTTCAAGAAGCACTTGCTTATTTGCGTTATGAATTTTCTCCCAGCGCTCTAATATCAGGAGTTTAAGGGCATAAATGACCAGGGAGTCCGGGTCGAAATAATGCCCGAAGGCCAGTTCATCCAGAAAACTCCATTTGGCCTGATCTAATATCTTTTCAGCCTCCAGAGGCGAAGGGTTCCTCTGCGCCGCTACCGCTATATGATAAATGGAGCTGCCGGCGTATCCGTCGGGCCGCAGGTATTTCTCGGCGGGGATTTTCTTACGCGCCGCCCTTAAATTGACCAGTTCGTTTCTTAATAGCGTTTCAAATCCCGATACTTTCCTTATGATCCGGCTTTTTTGCTGCGGCACTCCTTCCGAGCGCAGGCCCTTTAATACCTCCAGGTCTTTCTGCGGAATAAACTGGCTGCACTTGCTTAAAAATGCCTCAAATGAAAAGGGGGGCTTGCCTTCAAAATGCAGCATAGGCAAACTGGAGATCAAATATACGTAAAAATCAGACATCCGTTTAAACCTGCAAAATCTCTTTTAATTTTGGCTTCAGGAACGTCCCGATATATTCGGCAAGGGCCTTATCGCTGAAATCAAACTGTGATTTCCCCCCGTCATAACTGATGAGGAATCCTGCGCGTATATCGTCCGCAGCGCTTAAGACGATCTTTTTCTTTGTCTCTTCTTTCAGCTTAGCCAGGAATCCGCTTTCTAAAACCTTCAGGTCCTCCTTGCTCAATGAGATTATGATTTCCCCTTTTTCTGCGGCGCATGCGCCTTGAATCACCTTACTTAAAATCTTAAACAGGTTATCGCAGCCAAGCGCCTCTCTGATCTGAGAATCGATAAGCCTATTCAGCATGGAGTTGATTTCCTGCCTTAAAACAAGCAGGAGGTCTCTGCCCGCCTGCTTAAGCAGATCTTTTTCCTTTTCCTGCATGCGGCTAATTTCATCTTTTGCATCTTTTAAGATTTTACTTGCGAGGTTTTGCGCTTTTTTCAAGATATCATCGGCCGCAAGCCTGGCCTTATTTTCTATGTCTCTGGCTTTTTCTTCGGCGGCGATTACGCCTTCCTGGTTTATCTTTTCTATCAATGCCTTGACATCTTCTGCCATAATACGCTCCTTAATCTAACAAAGCATCTACTGCCTTTAGGGGGTCTTTTGCTTCAAGTATGGGTCTTCCGACTACTATATAATTAGCTCCGGCTTCAATTGCTTCTTTTGCAGTCATAACTCTTTTCTGGTCATTACCTTTGGCAGTTTTTGCCCTGATGCCAGGATTAACAATGATAAAATCCGGACCAAATTCTTCTCTGATTATTTTTGTTTCTGTAGCAGCGCAGACGACCCCATCTAATCCTGCATCTTTAGCCAGACGCGCCCGCTCCAAAACTATTCTCGAGGTATCTTTATTAGCCGCTTCACTTGTTAATACAGTGACACCGACTAGATAGGGTTTTTGTCTTTTTAATTCATTGGCCTTTTCTGTCGCTCCTTTTACCGCCTCCTTCAGCATTTCTATTCCACCAAGAGCATGAAGTGTCATCATAAAAACGGGAAAAGAAAGATATTTTTTTACTTGTTCGTCTGCTTTTAATTCCTCTAATCCGGACGGGATGGGAACGATTTTTATGCTACTGGCGGTTCCAGAAGCCACGGCGCTAGATACGGTATTCGGGATATCAAGAAATTTTAAATCTAAGAAAACTTTTGCCCCCTTCCCGCCAATCATCTCTACTATTGCTGGTCCGCAAGCAGTAAATAATTGGCTGCCTACTTTGAAAAATTTTACTTTGGGTGAAAGCAACTCTACGAAATACTTTGCTTTCTCCAACGTATCAACGTCTAACGCAACTATTAATTTATCTTTTAATCCTGGCATCTTAACGACCCGGTCAATTCTTTTATAGAATTTATTTTATGCCCGCGGCAATATTCTTTTAATCCCCTGATAATCTCCGGGACGATCCCCGGATTTACAAAATTGGCTGTGCCTACTGCTACGGCGCTTGCTCCGGCAATGAAAAATTCCAAGGCGCTGGGGGTATCTATTATACCGCCCATCCCGATTATGGGAAGTTCTGTTTTTTGATAAACCTCCCAAACCATCTTTAGCGCCACCGGCCTGATGCTTGGTCCGCTTAAGCCTCCGCATATGGAGGCAAGTTTTGGCTTTCTGGCCCGCGTATCTATGCTCATGCCGCCTAAAGTATTGATGAGAGAAAGCGCATCGCTTCCTGCCTTTTCCGCGGCAGAAGCTATATCAGTAATACAAGTAACATTGGGGGAGAGCTTGGTAATCAGGGCCTTGCCGGTTACCCTGCGTACTTTACTTACCAAACGATAGGTGGCCGCTGGGTCCTGAGCAATTAATTTTTTATTTTTAAGATTGGGACAGGAGATGTTCAATTCAATCGCACAGACTGCTCTTATTTTATCCAGGCGCCGGCTGACGGACAAGAACTCACCAGGGTCGTATTCGGAAGCGATGCTTACAATAAGAGGAACACCGATCCTGGCCAGGTAAGGCACTTTTTCCTTTATAAAAACATCCAGGCCCGGGTTTTCCAGGCCGATGGAATTAAGCATCCCAGCCGGAGTCTCACAGGTGCGCGGGGGGAAATTGCCCTGCCGCGGTTTTAAAGTTATGGTCTTAGTTACGATGGCGCCTAATTCTTTTAAATTAATAAAATCTTCAAATTCCTCGCCGTAACCGAATGTACCTGAGGCAACCAAAACCGGGTTCTTAAGTTTAAGCTTACCGATAGATATTGATAAATTAGGTTTCATTTTCCAAAAATCATATTTGCGGCAATAACCAATAGGAAAATGCCGAACATCTTTTTTAATACCGGCTCGGAAACGCCCTGGATCCAATTCGCTCCGATATATCCGCCGAAAAAGAATCCCAGGCATATAAAAGCAGCGATAGAAATCTTAACGTTCCCCGCCTGCCAGTACCGCAAAGCCGCTAATAGGCCGATGGGAGGAATCAGGGCTGCCAGTGTCGTACCCTGCGCCTGATGCTGGGTTAAACCGAACAGATAAACTAAGGCCGGTATCAAAATCGTGCCGCCGCCGATGCCGAACATCCCGCCAAAAATCCCGGCTGCTAGGCCCAAAACAATATATGCGATATTTATCATTGTTTAGCTCCTTTTACTTTAGATACCTTTAGAAACTCGGCTCGATGCACAAAATCTTATACTTGGCAAAATCTCTTAAGCCTCCCTGGATAAAACTCAGGTTGGTCAGGTATTTCATTTTGCACCAGGTGAAGAATTTGGATTTAGGCTCCATCCCGAAATTCCATTTTACATACTGGTAGGCAAAATAGAGCGTCAATAAAAATGTTGCCAGGCTAAAAAACTTTAACACCGGAACCTGCCATATGAGGCTAAGGACAGCGCTTGCCAAAAAGAGCAAGGCAAAGATATGCATCAGATGGAAATTCCCCAGGTAAACAAACCCCTTTATCGGAAACGGCAAATAAAGCGAGGGGTTATTCTTAAGGCACTGGAAAATAACCTCCAGGCCTTTCTTCTTAACGTATTTATCGATCAGCGGCAGGTGCGCCTGGCCGTAGGTTATCCAGACTTTTCGCAAGACCTTTAAATCAGCCCGATGCATATGGTCTACCTTTGCCTTGGGCGCGAAATAAAATTTATAACCGTTTCTTCTTGTCTCGTAGCTTAAATTCATGTCTTCGCCCGTAGGCCTTTCCCAGAATTTTAAATTGAGCTTATCCAAGACGGATTTCCTGTATGCCACATTGCACGTCCCGAAAAAATAACCTTTGTGCCCGCCTATTTCCGAGGGCTTGGGCTCTTTTGGAAAATCCGGGTAATAACCTTCCTTAATAAAGCCGTAGCGCGGACTGACCATATTGAAACGGAAATGCTGGCACCATGCCTCAACCATATTATCCGGGTCCACTTTCAAGGTATAAACTTCGCCTCCTACCGCCGCTATTTTTGGGTCGCGCTCAAAATGCCCGAGCATCTCGTTAATCCAGTTTTTATCCGGCGCGCAATCCGCATCGGTAAAGAATAAAAAATCGCCCTTGACTGCCTCCAGGGCGCGGTTACGCGCAAAACCGGGAGAAGGACAACCGGGTACCTCCACCAATTTGATAAAAGGGTATTTTTTCTGCCATTCCTTAATAATGGCTATTGTCTTGTCGTTGGAGCCGCCGTCGGCAATAACCCATTCCCAATACTGGTGCGGATAATCTACGTTTAAAAGATACTCAAAGGTCTTTTCAATCGTGCGCTCGAAATTTTTAACCGGTATAATCACGGAGACAAATGGCTGGCCCACCATTTCTTACTCCTCTCCCCAGATAACCTGGTTTAATTGAAAAACCGGGCCCTCTTTGCAGACGCGCCTATATACAAAATCATTTCGCTCTTTCCGTTTCTCATCCTGCGTTCTGATAACACACCCCATGCATGCACCTATGCCGCAAGCCATATGCGCTTCAAATGAACCATAAGCCGCCATCCCGTATTCGGATGCCAGGCCGGCGATTGATTCAAGCATAGACATCGGTCCGCAGGTGTATATACGCGGCATTGCGGTTGCGATACCAGAGAGCGTTTCTTCCAATAATTCCGTGACCCAGCCCTTAAACCCTTTTGTGCCGTCATCCGTAGCTATTTTAACATCGCAGCCCAAACTTTTAAATTCTTTTTCGCACAAAAGATGACCGGCAGTTTTTGCTCCGATGAAAACGCGAATTCTTACCCTGGCATTTTTAGATTTGTGCTCAACCAGCTTCTCTGCCAGAAATAAAAGCGGGGCAACCCCCATGCCTCCGGCAACCAGGATTGAGTTCCTATCGCCGGGGTCGGCAATTTCAAAACCGTTACCCAGGGGACCGATAAGATTCAGGTGTTCTCCCGGCCTCTTTTGCGTTAAAATCCTGCTGCCCTCTCCTACCGTCTCATAGAGAATTTCTATTCTGCCTTTCTGCGCCGAGTGTATGCTCATTGGTCTTCTCAGCAATGGCGCAAATGCAGTGCTGCTTGTCTCTATCATCACGAACTGGCCCGGCCGGGCCATAGAAGATATGCCTGCGGCGGCAAGGACAAGTTTAAAATAATTGTCCTTTACTTTATTATTCGCGATGACCTTAAAATTTCTCTGAAGTGTCTTTTTTTTCATAAAATAACAAGGCGATAATGCAAAAACACAAAATAACCAGGAGCGATTTAATAAATCCTCTTAAATAATCTATGTGGCCTAAAAATTTTATATCTTTCCATACGTCAATAGCAATAACCAGGGCAACTACCCCCGCTAGGGAAGGGAACTCGTTATTAGCCCATTCCCATTTTAAAACAATGTGTTTACGTATGCCTTTATTAAACAGCTTTGCCGGGCCGGGGAAAAACCTGGGGGTCTGGCGCCGGTAACGGCCGTATTCTTCTGTGAAGCGCCTGTACAAAACAGCTTCTTCTTTTTTTATCTGCGGGATATAAATAAGCAAAAAGATGAAAATAAATACGGGGCAAACCCACCAGGAAAAGATAAACAGACTTAAGCCCGTGCCGATGAGAAAAGTCCCTGCATACATCGGATTTCTCATCAAGGCATAGGGGCCGCCGGTCACCAGGGTCCGGCTGTTTGCGGAATGCTGGGCCTTGTAACCCCTGGCGGATATCCTCAATAAGAACCCGCAGGTCATTAACAGCACGGCGAAGACATCTAGAAATAATTTCAAAATGCCTCCGTTGCGCGTGGGCACCAGATATTTGAAAAAAATAACCGTGGTGATTAGCGCCGTAAACATCAGGAATCCCTGGATACCAATGCGTTTTTTCATGTTATTTCTGGCATTTGGGACAAAAATAAGTCCCCCTGCCCCCTAAAGATATCCTTTTAACCGGGGTCCTGCAAACCAAACAGGGCTTGCCTTCCCTTGCATAAACCTTATGGTGCCGGGCATAGTCTCCCCGGCTGCCTGAAAGGCGTACGTAGTTATCTACGGATGAGCCGCCGTATCTTATGGCCTGACTAAGCACGTATTTTATGGAATCAAAAAGCGCTTCTTTTTCCTTTCCGGAGAGACTTGAGGCAGGCCGCTGCGGATGGATCCCGGCCCTAAACAGGCTCTCTGCGGCATAGAGGTTGCCTATCCCGGAGATAAAACTCTGGTCCATAAGCAGGCTCTTTATCTTGGTTTTTTTTGGGCTGAGCATCTCTTTGAACTTATCTGGGCTCAGCGCAAACGGTTCGGGGCCAAGCTCCCTGATGAATTTTAAATCATGCCAATCATCCAACAGCCGCAGCTCTCCGAAAAGCCTCTGGTCATTAAAATCCATGTTCCTGCCGTCTGATAAACGGAAGCTGACCCGGCTTGCTTTGCCGCTGGCCGGATAAACCAGTTGTCCGGTCATCTTTAAATGAATAACCAGGGATTTGCCGCTAGACAACTCCAGTATCAAGACCTTGGCCTTGCGCAGGATATTTTTAATAGTTGCGCCCTCAAGCCCTTTTTTGAATTTATCCGGCCGTATCTGACGGATAACTGCGGGGTTATTTATGCAGACTCCGGTGATTTTTTTACCCAGGATGGCTTTTTCCAGCTCTCTTTTGATAGTCTCGACTTCCGGCAATTCCGGCATTATC
>JAQTNM010000021.1 GCA_028713875.1 Candidatus Omnitrophota bacterium
GGCCAGACATAATATGAGCTCTATGCTCGACACCACAGAGACGACTCTTATTCAAACAGATATTGATAATCAGGATAGCTCCAAAACAATATCACCTCAGGTGATTGCTGACAGGGTGCGCAAAAAATTAAATGGTCTATTGCAAAATCAGAACGGCAAG
Organism: Candidatus Omnitrophota bacterium; assembly: GCA_028713875.1. GTDB lineage: Bacteria > Omnitrophota > Gorgyraeia > Gygaellales > Profunditerraquicolaceae > JAQTNM01. Next base: position 161 of record JAQTNM010000021.1, read on the forward strand.
CGCTTATTAAGCTACCGTGACTTCCAGGGTTATGTAAATACACAATTTGAGGAGGACCCCGCCTTTTACGATTATGAACTGTCCCGGATAATTATGGTAGAGTTATCTGATCTTTTAAGGGAAATTGGTCCCGGCATCTCAGTTATTCTTGGTTCCGATAAGTATGGGGCATCGGCGTTTACTAAAAGCATAGAGTCTGCCAGAGCGGATGGCCTGTACGATTTAACGGCCGTGTTTCAAGAAGCATCAATATTGGCGCAGGAAGCATTAAATGATTATAGGCAATTTATCGCCAAGGCAATGAACGCTAACGCCAATGTGCGCTATTTAAATCAGGAATTTCCCAATATCCGCTTTCTGGATCCGGATAACGTTCTTGCGGATACCAATGTTGTGCGCCTGAAAGATGCCCTCCTGCTCCTGCCTCCGGAGCACATAAAGAATATAGGAGAAATTTTATTGAGAACAGGTGCGGGTATTGCAATTGCGACACCAGGCAGGATCCAAATTACCCTTGAAACACCCTCTGTGGCAGAAGAAAACTCCCGTGACAATTTCTATGCAACATATATTGAACCTATGGGAATTAATCAGGAAGATTTTTGGACGTTTACCATTCTTCATGAGATTGGCCACCAGGTAAGCCGGGCTATTTTAAAGGGAGATATCCAGAAGGCATGGCTGCAAATGGCCGCGGAAGTCGGGATGACGAGCGACAAGATGGCAGACGAATTATTCGCTAATGATTACGCATATTTATTATTAAAAGGCACCACTACCAAATGGTTTAATCACATGTGGTACCCAAAGATTGGCGGATGGGATGTAAGCGGCAATGCCGACAAAAGAGAGAAGTTTTTTAAGGAAAGCAAGGATTTAATGGGGCAGGTACAGGATATAGGTTTATCTAAAACCGGTATCGCCGCAGTGCCGTATCCGGGCGAGGATTATTTCAAGGATATCATACTGGGATTAGGCGTAAAAGAGGTAAAGATTATTGCCGACAGCCTGGAATGGGATGGGGTGCTTAAGAGATACGGCAAAGAGGCTCATGACGCAGGGTTTTATGGCGAAGACAGCCTTTTGGCAGGGCCGGTATTATTCTTGAGGAGCCATCAGGAAGACCCGGGCGACGCATTATTTATCCGGGAGGCCATTTCTCATGAAACAGTGCATCTATTGCATTTTGTCCGCTACGGTATGAATAGGGTGCAGAGTGATTATCTTGTTTTGAGGAAATCATATATAGAGCATAACCAGGACAGGCAGGCCGCGGAAAAACTTTTTTCTTCGTTTGAGGAGATCTTTGATAATTCCATAGCAATTGCCGGCGGTGAATTCTACAGCTGGTTTTATGGGCAATGGATAACCGGACAGATTGGTTTAGAGGGATTACGTAGCAAGAGCGGCAAGGGCCAAACCATAGAGAAAATCATCAAGGCGTTTAATAAAACGGCAGATAATGCGACAAAAGATTTATTGACGCAACATTATCAAAATTTAGGCCTGCCAAGCGGTGCCAAACCGTATGACAGAGCTTCCGTTGATAAACTGCTAAGACAGGCAGAATCACTTTATTTTAACGCGGATGATTACGTAGGAGCGGCTAAGATGTGGCAGGAGGCTTTAGATAGGGCAGGCAGCCACTTAAATGAAGTTGATATATTGGGCGTCAATATCTATATAGCCAAGGCTAGTTTCCTATCCGGAGATTATGAGGGATTTATTAAAAACTCTCTGGGGATTATTTCAAAGATATACACAAATCAATATTTCCAGCGCGACCTCAGGGCATTAAAAGCAATGCAGCTGGCGGCGAAAATTATACTAGGACAGATTAAGATTACCGAAGCAAATGCGGGCGATTTCCGCGAGCAATATAAACGCGATCCGCTGCTTGGCCCGCTTATTAACGGAAAGGCTAATTGGGGTTTTGAGTACTATGATGCGGTAGAAACGCTAAAGAAATGGGATGGCTTTAATCCGATGATGGATTTAATCAATAAAGCGAAGGATAGATCTAATGTGCCAGATAAACCAGGCTCATCGCCGCTGGGAAATGATTTACAGAAAGAATTGTCCGCCTCATCCGCATTAGCTATCGATAAATCCGACACTCCGGAGGTGATAGCCAAAAAGATTTGGGATCATTTTGTGCAATTGGCAAAACAGGAAGCCGCTACATTTCCTTCAAGAGAAAACTTAAAGCTTGAGGAGTTTGACAAAAATGAACACCAGTCGGTCTGGCTGGAGTTGTTAACCGATGATAAAAATGAAAGACTTGCTGCAGTTAAATTGCAAAAAGTAGCTGACGGTGTAGCAATTGGGAATATCCAGGCGTTTGATAAAAACAGAAGGCGTGGCTATGGCCAAGCACTACTCGAAAAATTACTGGAAAAATATGGCACGGTCTATACGGGTACAGAGAAATACACGCAAATAGGAAGGGACACCATTACCTATGATGCGATTAAGATGCTGGCAAGGATGGAGATAGCAGGTAAATACAATGTAGAAAACACCCATATGCTTACCAAAACCGTAGGCGAAAGTGATGGGTTGAGCCCTAATCTACCATTTTATCACAAGCGGATTACCATTAAACAGCCACCGCGCTTCAAGATCTTGCATCCAACCGGCGCTTCTTCGCCGTTGGACAATGCAGAAGCGGAATTTTCTGCCCAGTCTGTCGAACTGTGGCGGCAGTGGAATGAGCAGGGAGAAATAAAGGCGGCATTGGGCAACAAAGGGGCTGAGCTTACAAAGCAAGGCGATCTGATACTTGACGGTAGCCAGGAAAAACTGGAAGAAGCCACGGAAAAAATACTTCAGGAAATCCGGGATAAACAACTATGGACAGAAGAAGCGCTGCAGGCAAACAAGTACCGGGTTAAGTACGGGGTATTTATACTTGCTGAAAACGTAGCGCAACATGGCGAGAACAATGGGATACTGGTGGCCAAAGTAGATGAGAAAAACCGCAAAGTTTATGTAGCAGTCATGGATAAAGGCGATGGTTTTCCCGTAGATGCCGCAACCAATATTCCCATTATACAGCTGGACGAAGATGAATTTTTTAATCAAAGGGAGGGTAGCCCCGGGCGCGGCCAGGGGTTATTTACGTTGCGCAACGCTGTTGTGCCTGAGGAATGGCTCATATATACCCGGGGTTATGTCTGGAGAAAAAGCGATAATAAGATAATAGAAGAAGATAAAATTAAGGGATTAAAGGGCGCCCTCTCCGTAATTGCGTTAGATTTAGGACAGCCTGATAAATCTGCTTCTTCACCACTGGAAGAGTCAACCGAGCATCTAGTCGGGTTAAATGCCGGTGTGGCGAATGCGGCAGGGAAAATAAAGTCTGCAATAGATAAAGATAAGTTATTGGCCCGCTTTATTGATAATGAATTAAATTCTCCGGCTAAGCTTGGCTCTGCGTATAAAGGAACTGCCACAGAACGGCTATTAGAATACTTCAGGAAGATAGCAGCAATAGTCCAACAGGCCTCCGGCCACGATTTTGGCGCGCTGATTTATGTGGGCAGTGGTTTCGGGATGACAGAGGCAATACCCTATTCGCATCGCATCATTACCGTGGACATGAAGGATATCTTTGACGGTATAGACAAAATATCAGTCAATACCATAGCCGATAAACTTAGTACCAATTTTTTTAATAAAGTTACGCGTGGCATGATCCCTGCTAAGAATAACCATGGATTCATAGATTATATTGTAGAGCTTCTTGTATCAGGAGCGGATTTGGATTCTTTGCGGGTGACGGAGGACAGAAAGATCGGGGATGCAAGGGTTACCACCTTCGAGTTTAATATTAACGGAGAAAAGTTTGTCTATACGCATTATCAGTATAAAATTCCTGCTAAATTTGACAGGAATAACACGGCGGATAATTTTATGCAGGATTATATAGCAACGTTAACTAACGGAAAATTGCATAGCGTGTTTCTTTCCAAGGCTGGGGCAATGGACAACGGATCAAGCGCCTATGATTTAACCCGCGCTTTTTACGGCAAGGTTAACGATCCGGGATCGCCGCTATATGATAAGTATATCTTGTCCGAAGGCACCACTATAGTCACCGACAATTACGGGGAGGAATCACGGTATATAGCCCAGGCGGATAGAAGATACCAAGATCTTACGCCTTCCGCGGTAAGTTCTTTGGAGGAATTGCAATACAGTTTGGTAGGCCGCAGTGAATTGTCTTACGGTTATGCCCAAGACCTTAAGAAAATATTGCACATTTTCCGGCTTGGCGCATCTGCCTCTACGCCAACAGAGGCCTGGGTTGATTTTAAAGGCAGGTTAGCGGATATAATCCAGGATGCGGCTCTACGAGAAGGCATATTTAGAAAAACAGAAAAACTTTATCCGGCATACGCCAATGAATTTGTGCCGGAAGCTCTAACCAAGGGCAGGCTTTTTGTGAAAGTGCTTTATGAATCGCTGTATTCCCCGGACGCTACGCGTGATTATTTAAGTTATGATTTGACTCACGTATCAGCAAATTTCATGCCCATAGTAAGGCGAGTGGCTAAAGATACGGGTTTAAGCCTTGAAGATACAGAAAAACTCTTGGATGGCTTCAGGAAGGATTACGATCAAGCAAGGCATTGGGCACTGGCTCTTAACAGGATTGAGCTCAATGATGTTATTCAAGCAGTTAATGAGCTGGCAGCATTAAGAATAAAATATCAAGATCTTTTCAGATTTTATGCGCCTTTAAATGAAGATGCGGACCTGTCAACCCCCGCCTCTTCGCCGCTTAATGAACAAATCAGAGCGATTCGCAAACAAGCCAGAGAATATGTGCAAGCTGTTGCTGCCGAGGTAGAAGAATATATCCGTTTGGCAGAATGGTCCGTGGCCGCTTCTAGGAAAGACCGTGCCGCTCAGGAGGTTGCTCTGGGTTATTTGGGAAAAGACAAAATCCAAAGCGTTATTTCGGAGTCTAAGGCACGCGGAGTAGAGCCAATAATAATTCGTATGCTGCAAGTGACTAAGGAAATAAGGCAAAACGGCCAGCGGGTAGTGATGCAGCCACAGTTACGCATTGTAATAGAGGATGCTGTTCTTAACTTTTGCGCCGCTACTACGGTTGAAACCGAGAATTTGCTGACTATCAATAACAAAAGTAAGGTTGCCGCCACCAGAATCAAAGATGGCATTGACCAGTTGCGACTGGCTATGCGAATACTGCAGGATTTGCCTGCTGAAGACGCTAAGAATGTCATCACAAGGAGTGAATATGATCCCTGGTTTCAGCATAAAATCATTGCCCAGGCCAATCAACCTCCCGCTTCTTCACCAGCTACAGAAAGAAAGGATGATAAGGGCGGTATTGATTTCCGTTCCCTGCCTATTATTACTCAAGCCAACACAGCGGTTCCAGCTGCTACTTGGCAAGCCCCGCCCCTTGCCGTCCGTCAAGGTATCCCGGATGACAAAGAATGGCTGGAGATTAAGAGGATGCTGGATGCCGGGATTATTCCTTCGGTCCAGAGGATTAAGGAATACCTGGAGAGTTGCTGCGGAAAGGATAATTTTGACCAGCAGATAGATAAGGTTTTAAGTTCGGTTGCCGACATATTAAGATTGGAAGAAGAGCAGGTTTTGCCTACTGAACCGGCCTTTAAGGAAATTCTGGTTACGCTGGAATCAGGCCGCTCAGCCGGGCAGATAAAATCGGCATTAAACCATATCGCAGTTTTGGCAGTTGAGCCAAAATTAATTATACGATAAACATAATAAGGGGCGTCCTGCCTTCCCGCCTAAGGCGGGATCCCGTCACGCTATTAATAGCTGGACGGGGAAGGTTTATCAGCCAAAAGGCCTCCCAAATGTGACGCTCCTTATTAATTTAATATAGGCGGGTCTCAAAGTGAGCCTAGACTGTCTCCATTTGAGAGGCGGTTTTGCTTTTAACTCCAGGACCCTCCCTAAATTTATTTAAACTTGACAAGGAGAGTTTTAGATGGTATATTTATAAAAATTGTAAATAACCTTTAAGCCGGCTCTTGAGAAGCCGGGAAGGCAGAGTAAATATGGCGTATCAAAGTAGAATAACCAGGACCCAGCTGTCAGTCATAAGCACAAGCTGGGTTTTTTATTGCCCTGCGCAGGAGTTGATGTGAGAGAAAAAGCAAAAATACTTGATAAGGATACGCTAAGCCGCAGCCTGATGCGCATTGCCCATGAGATCTTGGAGAAAAACAAAGGGACAAAAGACCTGTGCCTGGTGGGGATAAGGAACCGCGGGGCATATCTGGCAAAACGCCTGGGCGCCTGTATTCAAAAGATCGAGAATGAGAGCATCCCGGTAGGCATCCTGGATATCACCCTATACCGCGATGACCTGACCTTGATTGCCTCCGGCCCCCTGGTGCGTAAGACCGAAATAGATTTTGATATCACCGATAAAAACATTGTCCTGGTGGATGACGTGCTTTATACAGGAAGGACGGTCAGGGCTGCTCTGGATGCGCTGATGGATTTAGGCAGGGCCAGGTCGGTGCAGTTGGCAGTGCTTATTGACCGCGGCCACCGGGAGCTGCCTGTGCGCGCAGATTATGTGGGCAAAAACATCCCCACAGCCAAGAACGAGACCGTGGAAGTAAGATTAGAGGAGCCCGACGGTAAAGACGAGGTAGCGATCATAGAAAAGGATAGCTGATGTCAACAGTTTGGGATAAAAAAGATTTATTGGGCCTTGAGAATCTGAGCAAAGATGAAATAGGGCTTATCCTTGCCACAGCAGAGTCATTTAAAGAAGTATCTAGCCGCGAGATCAAAAAAGTGCCGGCGTTACGCGGCAGGACCGTAGTCAACCTTTTTTATGAACCTTCCACGCGCACGCGCGTTTCCTTTGAAGTGGCTGCTAAGAGGCTCTCTGCCGACGTGATCAATATCGCCACCGAGACCTCCAGCGTTAAGAAAGGCGAAACGCTGATCGACACGGGCAAAAACATACAGGCCTTAAAAGCCGACATTATCGTGATGAGGCACAATTATTCCGGAGCAGCAGCAATGCTGGCCAGGGCTTTAGAGATAAGCGTAGTCAATGCCGGAGACGGCTGGCATGAGCATCCTACCCAGGCCCTCCTTGATATCTTTACACTTAAAGAGAAGCTCGGCAGAATACAAGGTTTAAACGTAGCTATCGTAGGAGATATCGCGCATTCGCGGGTAGCCCGTTCCAATATCTGGGGCCTGACTAAATTAGGCGCCAAGGTTACAGTTTGTGCTCCGCCGATGCTGATCCCCGTGGCTATAGAAGAAATGGGGGTAAATGTCAGCCACGATATAGACGACGTCCTCAAAGACGCTGATGCGGTCAATGTCTTAAGGATGCAATTTGAAAGGGATGGGGGCCAGGCTTTTCCTGAGCAACTGGAATACTTCAAGAATTTCGGGATCACCAAAGAAAGGCTGAGTAAGTTAAAAAAAGACATTATAATCATGCACCCCGGGCCTCTTAACCGCGGGATAGAGATATCCAGCGAAGTTGCGGATGGAAAACATTCGGTGATATTGGAACAGGTAACCAATGGCATAGCGGTCAGGATGGCGGTATTATTTTTGGTAGCGCAAGGCCAGGATAAGAGCAAGAAATATGAGACTGCTGATTAAGGGCGGCCGGGTAATTGATCCGGCAAATAATCTGGATATCATAGCCGATATTTTGGCGCAAGACAGCAAGATATCCCGCATCGCCAAGAATATCAGAGCTGAAGCGGATAAAGTCATCGACGCCAAAGGCATGATAGTCATGCCGGGCATTATAGATATGCATGTGCATCTAAGAGAGCCGGGCAGAGAGGATAAGGAAACAGTAGCTACAGCCACAAAAGCGGCATTAAAAGGCGGGATAACCACAGTCCTGGCCATGCCCAATACTTATCCGGCAATAGACTCTCCGGAAAATATAGAATCGTTAAAGAGGATCATTAAAAAAAGCGCCTGCGCAAATGTTTTAATAGCCGCGGCCATAACCAAAGGCCGTTTAGGTAAAGAGTTGACGGATATACAAGCCTGTAAACAGCATGGAGCTTCCGCTATTACTGATGACGGCGCATCCGTTGATTCCGGCGTCTTATTCGCCGGGGCCTTAAAAAAAGCAAAAGCCGGCAAACTTCTGGTAATCTGTCATAGCGAAGATAAAAAAATATCAAACAACGGCGTGGTCAACCAGGGCTTAATTTCTACCCGATTAGGATTAAGGGGAATCCCCCGGGCATCAGAATATAAAAGAGTGCAGCGGGATATTGACCTGGCTAAAAAGACCGGCGCAAGAGTACACATCGCCCACCTCAGCTGTAAAGAATCGGTGGATATTATCGCCGCTGCCAAGAAAAAAGGAATCCAGGTGACTGCCGAGACCGCCCCGCATTATTTTGCTTTAACGGAAGATGCGCTTTTAGATTACGACACTAACATGAAAATGAACCCTCCGCTGCGAAGCCAGCAGGATCTGGAAGCGATAAAGCAGGGGTTAAAAAACGGGATTATCGATGTTATCGCCTCCGATCATGCCCCGCATACTGAAAATGAGAAGGATATTGAGTTTGACCGGGCTGAATTCGGGGTGATCGGCCTGGAAACGGAGTTGGCGGCGGGTATCACTGAATTAATAGATGCGGGATTGTTAAGCTGGCTGGAATTAGCCGGGAAAATGTGCCTTAATCCGGCCAGGATTTTAGAAATAAACAAAGGGACTTTAAGCGCGGGCGCTGATGCGGATATAACCGTGATTTCTCCAGATAAGGGGTGGCAGGTAGAGAAAAGCGGTTTCGTTTCCAAATCCAGGAATTCTCCGTTTCTGGGCAGGAAATTAAAAGGCGTGGTTGAATATACCATTTACGAGGGCAGGATCGCGTATAAGGCATGAAGTTCATCCTCAGCCGGGAATTGGGAAGGCTTGCCAAATGGCTGCGCATTTTAGGGCTTGATACCGCTTATTTTAACCGGGACAATACCAACGCTTTAATCATACAGGCATTAAGAGACGACCGCCTGATCATAACCCGCAACCGCAGGCTGGCAGGCTCCAGCCGTCTGAAGACATTCCTGGTGACATCAGAAAAGCTGAATGACCAGCTCCTTGAAGTCCTAAAAGGGTTGAAGCTAAGCATTAATAGTGATATGATGTTTAGTCGCTGCATTATCTGCAATATCAACCTGGAAAAGGTGGACAAGGAAAAGGTAAAAGATAAGGTCCCCGAATATGTCTTTAATACCCAGGATAATTTTATCGCCTGCCCGGAATGCAGGCGCATTTACTGGTCAGGGACACACTGGGGCAACGTAGCACAAACATTAAAAGAGATCGGAGTTGCGCTCTAAGTATGGAATTTATCGCTGATTTTCACGTCCATTCCAAATATTCGCGCGCCACATCCAGGGACATGGACGTGCACAACATCGCGCAGTGGGCGAAGTTAAAAGGCATAACCCTGATGGGCAGCGGTGATTTTACCCATCACCTATGGCTTGAGGAGTTAAAATATAAGCTCCAGGACCTGGGTAACGGCTTATTCAAATACGAGGACGTCTATTTCATTTTGAGCGCCGAGATAAGCAGCATCTATTCCAAAAAAGGAAAGACCTATCGTATCCACAACCTGATCTTGAGCCCTTCTCTTAAGACCACGGATAAAATAAATGCCACTCTATCGCGCTACGGCAACCTGGCTTCCGACGGCAGGCCCATCCTTGGGCTGGATGCGGCGGAAATCGCCCGCATAGTTTTTGATATTGACGAGAACTGCATGTTTATCCCAGGGCATATCTGGACCCCTTGGTTTAGCCTGTTTGGCTCCATGTCCGGTTTCGACAGGATACAGGACTGTTTTGAGGAGCAGACTCCCAAGATCTTCGCCCTGGAAACCGGTCTCTCAAGTGACCCGGCAATGAACTGGCGGCTCTCCAGCCTTGACCGGTTTACCCTGGTCAGTAATTCCGACAGCCATAGCCCCTCCAGGATAGGCCGCGAAGCCAATGTTTTTAACTGCGAGTTATCCTATAAAGCGATAAGAGAAGTCTTAAGAAATAAAGATAAGGAAAAATTTCTTTACACGATAGAATTCTTTCCGGAGGAAGGTAAATACCACTTTGACGGCCACCGGCTTTGCGGGGTCAGATTTTCGCCGCAACAGACAAAAGAAAACAAGGGTCTCTGCCCTAAGTGCGGCAAACCCGTTACAGTAGGAGTAATGAGCCGCGTGGATAAGCTTGCGGACCGGCCCGAGGGCTACAAGCCTTCAAACGCGATAGGCTATAAAAATCTTATCCCTTTTGATGAGATAATCGCCCAGACAAAAGGAGTAGCAGCCGGTTCAGTGGCAGTGGAAAGAGATTACCGCAGTTTTATCGCCAAATTCGGCACGGAATTTGATATTCTGATCAGGGCTACCCCGGCAGAGTTAATGAAAGGATTGCCTAAGCGGGTGGCTGACGGAGTGTTAAGGACCCGCCAGGGCAAAGTAAATATTAATCCCGGCTTTGATGGAGAGTACGGGAAAGTCTCGCTATTTGATGCCGGGGATGATCAGCAGGGCGCAAAGGGTGAGCAGCAATTAAGCTTGTTCTAATGAAAAGCGGGATAAGATAGACGTTGCCCCTGTCGCCCAATGGATAGGGCACTGGCCTCCGGAGCCAGGTGTACAGGTTCGACTCCTGTCAGGGGCACCAGACTCGAGGTAGGGACTATATATGCGGAAAAAGGTTGTCAGTATTATAGGCGGGCATAAATGCAATAAAGAGGTGGAGCAATTAGCCCATAATTTGGGTAAAAAATTGGCTAAAGTGGTTGATATATTAGTTTGTGGCGGTTTAAGTGGAGTAATGGAAGCATCTGCCAAAGGCTTTAAAGCTGAAGGCGGTTTAACTATAGGTATTTTACCGAGTTACAATAAAAACGATGCCAATTCTTTTATTGATATTGCTATTCCTACGGGCCTAGGATTAGCCAGAAATGTTCTGGTAGTTAAAAGCGCAGATATAGTTATTGCCTTGCCGGGAGAATCCGGCACGCTTTCGGAGATCGCTTATTCTTTGCAGTTTGGCATAGCGGTAATCGGTTTGGGTTCCTGGGATATACCGGGGGTAATTAAGGCAGATAACGTTGATGAAGCCATAACCAAGGCAAAAGCAATATTAAGCAGGCAAAATAAAAATATCCAAATACGCAAACTTGATTACGAAAAGAATTCCAGCGATTTTCAGGGGAAAAGACATGCCTAAGCCGGGTTTAGAAAGCCATGACGAATCCCGTTCCAGTAAAAACAAAAAGGTAGTCATCCTGGGAGGCGGGCCCAATCGTATCGGCCAGGGCATAGAATTTGATTATTGCTGTTGTCATGCCGCTTATGCGTTAAAAGAAGAAGGCATAGACAGCATTATGATAAATTGTAATCCTGAGACAGTCTCCACCGATTATGATACTTCCGACAGGTTATATTTTGAGCCCGTTACCGCAGAGGATGTCCTGAGTATTATCGATGTAGAAAAACCCATAGGCGTGATCGTGCAATTCGGCGGACAGACGCCTTTGAATTTAGCCCTGGCTTTACGCAGGGCAGGAGTGAATATATTGGGTACCAGCGCCGATAGCATTGATATTGCCGAAGACCGCAAGCGTTTTAAGGAGATGCTCCACAAGGTGGGGCTCTCGCAGCCGGATAACGGCACTGCCTTTACGTTCCAGGAAGCAAAAGAAGTAGCCAGAAAGATCGGCTACCCGGTTTTAGTCAGACCCTCTTATGTCCTGGGCGGCAGGGCTATGGAGATCGTTTATGACGCAAGGCTCCTGGAGAAATTCATCACCGAAGCTGCGCGGGTCTCCGGAGAACATCCGATACTCATTGATAAATTTTTGGAAGATGCCCTTGAAGTAGACGTGGACCTGATCGGCGACGGCAATACTTTCGTTATCGGCGGCATTATGGAGCATATTGAAGAGGCGGGGATACATTCCGGGGATTCGGCAATGAGCCTGCCTCCCTTTTCTTTGTCCGGAGATATTCTGGAGAAAATCAGGGAAGCAACTTACAAAATGGCCAGGGAGTTGGATGTAGTCGGCCTGATGAACGTCCAGTACGCGATTAAAGACAACAATATTTATGTGCTGGAAGTTAATCCCAGGGCCTCCAGGACCATCCCTTTTGTTTCCAAGGTCATCGGCGTGCCGCTGGCAAAGCTGGCTACTAAAATTATGCTGGGTGAAAATTTGAAGGATATGGGATTTGGCAAAGAGATCATACCGAAACACGTCGCGGTCAAAGAATCGGTTTTCCCTTTTAGCCGTTTTCCCGGAGTGGACGTGATCCTGGGTCCGGAAATGAAATCCACCGGAGAAGTAATGGGCATTGATGTTGATTTCGGCCGCGCTTATTTAAAAAGCCAGATTGCCGCCGGCCAGCACCTGCCGAAGAAGGGCAATGTTTTTATTTCTGTCCGCGATAAGGATAAATCCGCGATAGTGCCTATTGCCAAGCGGTTTGCGGGATCGGGATTTTTGATTTATGCTACCGTGGGGACTGCCGCGGTCCTGGTAAAGACGGGTCTGGCGGTCAAGGTGCTCTTTAAGATCGCCGAAGGCCGACCCAACGTGTTGGACCTGATGAAGGACGGCAAGATCCAATTCGTGATCAATACTCCTTCCGGCAGGATACCGCGCCAGGACGAAATAAAGATACGCTCGGCAGTGATACTGCATAACATACCTTACACTACGACTATATCCGGAGCAGAAGCTAC
>JAQTNM010000022.1 GCA_028713875.1 Candidatus Omnitrophota bacterium
TATGGAATTTAGTAAAGAAATAATCCATCACCTCAACCGCGTCTTTTACATAAATAAAATCCCTTTTCTGCCCGCCGTCTTTACAGCCTGGGAGGTATGACTTAAAAAGACGCAAGGGTCTACCTGATTTAACATCGGCAAAACGCTTGCAGATAACGCTCATCATTTCGCCCTTGTGATATTCATTAGGCCCAAAGACATTGAAGAATTTAAAGCCAACGGATTTCTTTAAAAGGCCGCTCTTCAACATCCATAGATCAAAGAGATGTTTCGTATACCCATAAATATTGAGCGGATTCAAGCGCTCCAGCTTGCTCTCGTCGTCGTCATAACCGGAGCTGCCGTCTCCGTAAGTAGCCGCCGAAGAAGCATAGATAAATCTTGCGGCATTGGCCTCAGCCCAGGCCGCAAGGCGCTTGGAATATTCGTAGTTGTTTTTGAAGAAATAGGCGGCGTCGTCCAGGATCGTAGAACTGCAGGCCCCAAGATGGACGATCGCTTTGATGCGGCTGATTTTTCCCGATTCGAGGATATCTAAGAAATCGCCTTTCTGGATATAGTCGCGGAACTTCTTGCCGGAGAGGTTCTTCCACTTGCAGCCATCAGCAAGATTATCAACGACAATTACATTATTGATACCTTCACGATTGAGCTTCCATAAAAAACAGCTGCCGATGAAACCGGCTCCTCCGGTCAGGATAATAACCTGCGTCTTTTTTGCCAATTGGATGTTCCCTGATATGCAAAATCAATCTTTTTTGCTTAAGAATTTAGCAATCAATATCACTAAGCAGGCAGTAACAAAAATTCCGATCACAGCCGAAGTTATATACGCAAAGCTTAAGCCGGCCAGTCCTTTTTCTTCCCATCCTTTAAAGGCATAATCGGGTATAGGAGCGCTCCAGAGGCTGGAGAGCTTTTCAAGGCCTTGCGGGATGTACCCGACTAATTCTTTAAAAGTATCAGCTCCCCACTCGCCCCAGGCATCTCCGGCTTTAAAATGCTCCGGCAGTATCAATCCCAGAGGCGAAAGCAGTGCTAAAACTCCTATCCCAATCCATAATTTAACCGTAGTTTTCATATTGACACCTCCTCTTGCGCTTCCAAAAGAGAGGGATCTTGTTTTTGCAGGTATTTGATGACCAGCGCGGTAATCAGCGCCTCAACCCAGCCGAATATTAACATATGCTCACCCAGCATAGCGGGTATCGCAACGTTTAAACCATAAGGACAATATAGGGAGTGTCCGCTTGCGGTCTTATACAGCAGGGGCTGGATACCGAACATAATGGCGGCGGATAATGCGGCAATATTTATGGCCACATACCCGGCAATCCCGGCAGCAATCACGCGCCTGAACGAGGTTACGCTGGAGGAGCCGCTGATAAGCTTATAGAGGTAATAACCGGCAAACACCTCAATGAATGCCATATTGAAACAATTTGCGCCTATAGCAGTGATGCCCCCGTCGCCAAAAAGCAGTGCCTGGACTACTAATGCCACGGTCACCGCGATACACGCTGCCCAGGGCCCAAGAAGTATTGCCGCCAATGCCGCGCCTGTAGCGTGGCCGGTAGTGCCGCCGGGGATAGGCACATTGAACATCATAACCACAAAGCTGAATGCCGCGGCTATAGCAAGCAAAGGGACCTGTTTTGCTTTAAGGGTCTTTTTGGCGACCCGCGAAGCAACCGCCCATATCGGCAGCATTACGACATACATAACCCCGCTTGTTGCCGGCCCTAAATATCCGTCGGGTATATGCATAACTAGCCTCCTTTTAAGATTTAAAAGCCCACAGCTGATAAGCCATGAATAGTATGTGGCTTATGGGTTGCGGATTTTTGCCGTGGGCTTTATCAATTAAAAATCCACCTGCGCCCTCATTCCGCCGACAAAGATACCGCCGATGTCATCCGCAACATCCTTGCCAAAGGGATTCCAGATATACTGGAAGTCAGGGCTGATCGCAAGGTGCTTGTTGATATGTATCCTGTAATAGGCCTCAAGATGTCCTTCGGTTTTAGCCAAGCGGCCTGTTGCCTTTTTATATTCATCCGAGGGGAATATCTGGCCTACTGCAAAGGCAAATACGTCATTTTCCCTGCCCCAGGGCTTGCCTTCTATCTGCAGGCCTGCGCTCCAGGAATGTTCAAGCGAATAGTTAAGGTCGCCGGTGGCCATGATATCGGGGTTGTAAACCTTGGGGTCCTGCCATCCGTAACGCAAAAACGCGGTAGTGATATCGCTGAGTTTCTGGTCAAAGCTTAAGCCAAAGCCGTATGCAGCTTCTTTGGTCCTTTCGCTGTCCAGCCACTTGGTATGATACACATTGCTGTTCCAGCCGTAGAAGCGGTAATTACCGGGGCGGTTAAAGAAGTTGGTCTTAAAGGTTATCTGACCGACGTTAAAGAGGTTATCCCCGATTTTCTCCCAGCTGCTTTTGCCGTCAAATACGCCGTAGCCAAGCTCAATCCAATCCTTGGGAATATAGGCAAGCCGGATACCTGCGGAGTTATCCGGGAATTCCAGGGTAGGGGAATTACGGAATATCCTACCTAAGAACTGGGTGGTCTCATCATTTGCAACCTCGTTGTTGTCAAAATAGGCGGTGGGGTCAAGCTTACCGAATGTCACTACCGCTTTATCCTTAAAAAGCCCCTGTTCATACCAGATCTCAGTTACCCTGACATTCTCATGGTCATCGGCGTCGCGGTTGACATTACTATAAAGGGTAAGGTTATCCTCAAGGCCGTTGCCCTGGCCGTTCTCAAGATGCAGAAACGCTCTTCCGCCGACACTTTTGAACTCTTTGGCTAAGGTTATGTCCGTAGAATAGGAGGCGTCCGCGCGGGAGACCTTTTTCTGGACATCGGATGAGGCATTGTTGACGTTATTGGTGCCCTGTATGATCATGGTAGCACCCGCTCCTATTTCCAAGCCTTCGGCAATACTGATAGGCACGCCTACCTGCCGGTGAAGGTCCGTATCGAACTGGCTGAGTTTGGATTCATATTCGGTGATCTTCTTAGTTTGGTCAAGGATGCACTGCTTTTGGTCATTGATACATTTCTCCTGATCGGTCAATTTCTGCTCTAAGGCGCTAACACGCGCTTTAAGCTGGTTTATCTCATCCCTTACGGATGTTTCATCGGCAAAGCCGGCAGAACAACACAGAAGAGAAAAAACCAGCCACGCTAATGCCGCCCTTTTTACCGCTGCCATAAACATACCCCCCTTTCGTAAGTTGTTTGCGCCAGCTCAAAGTCGTGGTATACTTATGGCTGGGCTTGGTGTTTAGTGCTTAATGCCCAAGTACCGCGCCCCGCCGGAATCTTTCGCCAGAAGAAGGCGGGGCGTTATTTTATAATACTTTTACAAAAATCGTGTTACCAGACAAGAAAAAAATAATACGCTAGATATTCCTGCCCGTGCTGGACATGCTTAAAGTTGTATGTTTAACCCACTTCACTGCCTTAAGCATATCGGCCAGCTCCTGGGCCGCTTTAGGCCTGCCCTTTACGGCGATTATCTCAAGGCAATTATAATGATCCAGGTGGACGTGCTGGGTGGAAATAATGATCCCGTTAAAATCATGCTGGATATCCGTCAGCTTGTTAACTAATTCGCGCTTGTGGTGGTCATAGATAACGGTGATGGTGCCTGCGATCTCCTTGCCTTCCTGCCACTGTTTTTTCACCAACTCTTCCCTGATAAGGTCACGGATGGCCTCGGAGCGGTTGGTATATTTCTTACTTTTGAGGTGTTCATCAAAACGGCCAAGCAGGTCTTCTTCCAGAGATACGCCGAACCTGACTAATGGGGTCACTTTTTTCCTCTCTTATTATGTATTACGATTTATTAAATCATAACACAATAAACTGCGCTGTCAAGAAAAATTTAACTGGCCTCTTATTCCAGGACGCCGGTTTTAGAGACCTGGGCGAATCTTACGGCGCTCTCCCTGACTGTCCTTTTATAAGTGTTATAGTCAACATCTATCAGCCCGAACCTCGGGTTAAAACCTTTGTCCCATTCAAAATTGTCCATCAGCGACCAGTAAAGGTAACCCTCCACCTTAGCCCCTTTTCCCATGGCAAGATGGATATTCTTTAAATGGGCATATATATACTCCCAGCGCAGATTATCGTCCCGGGTGCAGATACCGTTCTCCGTTATGATTATTGGCAGCCCGTACTTCTTCAGTTTTAAAAGTAGCTCATACAACCCTTCGGGGTAAATATCCCAGCCCAGCGAATTTTTCTTAACCGGGTGATGATCCTGGCTGCAGACATCCATGGCAAGGCTTGCGAACCCCCAATTCCTCGGTTCCACTAATTGCCGCGAATAATAATTTACTCCTATAAAGTCCATGGCTTTATGCCGCATTATTGCGTCAAGAAACCCGAAATTATACCATTTATCCCTAATATAAGCGGCGAAACGGTTCTTTAAACTTGGCGCACAGGGTACAAAAGCCTGCATATTCTGGGCGATGCTTACATAAGGCCGGGGCAGGTTTAATTCTTTATAAATCTTGCGTATCAGGCGGTAGGCCTTGATATGCGCACCGGCAAAATTATCTTCAACTATTTTTGCTTTTAGATATGACCTTGCCTGCGGCGGCCATACTCCCATAATATAGGAATGGGTCAGATATACGTTGGGCTCATTTATGGTAATCCAGTAACGGACATACTTTGCCAGGCAGCGCACTACAAGATCGCAGTAACGCAGGAAATCACGGACCGCGCGCCTGTTTGTCCAGCCGCCGGCATTACCGAACCAGGCGGGATTAGTAAAATGGTGGAGTGTAACTACGGGCTCAATATTGCGCCTGCGTAAAGCAAGGATAACATCAAGGTAGTGCTTTAATTCACTTTCAGGGAATTTTCCTTCTTGCGGCTCAATGCGGCTCCATTCTACGGATAGACGGTGTGCATTCTGGTTTAAGTTTTTGGCCAGGTCAAAATCCTGCTCGTAAAGCTCGTAATGCCGGCAGGCCTGGCCGGAATTCTGCCTGCCTGTTTTCTTTTCCCACTCCCACCAGTCAGAATTGGAATTGCCGCCTTCAACCTGATAAGCGCTTGCGGCAGCCCCCCAGAGGAAGCCCTGCGGAAATTTTATCATGGTAAAATTATATCATCATAAGGGTAAAATCCCAACAAAATTATCGGCTTAAAGGGGATACGAATGTATTGACTTGGGGCCTGGAAAAGTGTAAATTAAATGCGTGCGTTATCTGATAAAACTGATCAGGAAGACCTACAGAATGGCCGGTCCGAAAGAACGCAGGACCGTAATGAGGAATGTCGCCTCGCTTTCGGTGCTGCAGGCCATAACTTATATCCTGCCCGTCGTAGTCATCCCGTACCTTTTCCGCGTGATCGGCCCGGAAAAATTCGGCCTGATCTCCTTTGCCCAGGCCTTTGTGCAGTATTTCATGATCCTGACGGACTACGGCTTCAGTATTTCCGCCACAAAACAGATCTCCCTCCACCGCCACCATCATGAAAAAGTCTCCGCGGTCTTCTCTTCCGTGATGACGGTAAAACTGGCCCTGGCGTTCTTAAGCTTCCTGGCGCTGGGAGCTATCGTGTATTTTGTCCCCAAGTTCAGGAACGACTGGATGGTCTATGTCTTTAGTTTCGGGGCGGTCCTGGGCAACACGCTCTTTCCGGTCTGGTTTTTCCAGGGCACGGAAAAAATGAAGCACATCGCCGACCTGAATATTATCGGCGGCTTTATCTTTGCGCTCTCAATATTCATATTCGTCAAAGGTCCCAAGGACTACCTTATGGTCCCCCTGATAAACTCATGCGTATTTTTGATTACCGGGGTGGCAGGCTTATACATTGTTTCCAGGAAATTCGGGGTAGTGTTCAGGTTCCCCTGGTATGAGCACCTGCGGCAGCAGCTTAAGGCCGGCTGGGATATCTTATCTCCATCGTAGCCATAAACGCCTATACCAATACGCGTATTTTTACCGTGGGCCTGCTTACCAATAATGCCATCACGGGATTTTATTCCATTGCCGAAAAGATCTCCGGCGTCATCCAGACGTTCCCCCTGTATTCGTTCTCCCAGGCGCTTTTCCCGCGTTTAAGCAAAATATTCCACAGGAATAAGCCCAAGGCGTTTGAGATAATGCGCAGGGTGCAGCATATCACCGTCAATATTGCCCTTATCTGCCTGCCCATAATCTTTATTTTCGCTCCTCTGGTCGTGAGAGTTATCTGCGGAGGGGATTATCCTGAAACGGTATTGTCGCTGAGGCTTTTACTTATCTCGGTATTCTTCATCAGCTCCAACGCCTTCCGCATACAGTTCCTGCTGGTCTGCGGAAAAACCCATATTTATTCCAGGATACACGTGGTCATGGCGCTGGTAGGACTGCCTTTGATATTTCTTTTCATTTATTCCTTCTCTTATTTGGGCGCGGCAGTCGCAACCGTAATCATTGAAGCGGGGATTTTCATCATTACCTATTTTACGGTAAAAAGGATGGCCTTCCGTTAATAAAAAGCCGGGCAGCGTAGTAGTACATTGCCCGGCTTAAGACCGCAAAAGCTTGCGGTAATTATTTCCCCTGCCTTAGATCCCCAGCAGCAGAGAAAGCTCTACCACATGCTCCTCTTCGTCTATGATCACATGGCGGATCTGATGCTCAAGCGCCTCAAATTCATACTGCAGGCTCTTCTTGTTATCTGTGACTTTCTGGTAGATCTGTTTGTAGAAATCAATGGCATCCTTCTCGCCCTTTAGGTTTACCTCGAGGATCTCCTTTGTCTCTTTTGCGCGGTGCGTCTGGGCCAGGCCCATAGTCGGCTCGCCACCAAGGTAACTGCCTACCAGTTCACGGAACATCTCTTCGTGTTTCTGCTCATCGGAAGCTATCTCCTTTAACCTGGAGATTACTCCTTCCGCATTTATTCCTTTGAGTAATTCCGCATGGGCCAGGTATTGAATCCTTGCCGCATGCTCCAGCTCAAGTGCCTGGTTTAACATTGGTATCAGCTCTTTTTTTATATCGCTCATCCTTGACCTCCTTTTTAAAAATTGTGAAATTACAGTTATTCTTTAATTTGCCCTACCGGATCCTGATCGCCCCCGTAGGGCAGATATGCTGGCAACCAGCAAGCCTGTCGCATTCAGCTTCATCTGATACTTTACACTTTTTTGCCGCGCTGTCAATATATAAAATCTCCCTCGGGCAGAGCTCCGTGCATTTTCCGCAGCCGATACACAGGTTTTCGTCAATGAACACTATTTTAGCCATCTTCAATGGCAGCCGCGCTGCGCACAGGCGTTCTGCGGGGTTATCTCCCGGAGCTCATTAAGCCGGTCCCTGGCCTGCTTCCGTGGGAATGCATATCCTCATCTGTTCATTCTTTCTTGGCAATGATTATATTCTGGCATCTACTCCTGTATGTCTTCACTTTCATTTTTGCCCTGCCGAAGACCTGCCTGATCCGGGCAAACCCTATTTTCGAACGCTGGTGGGCGTGGCCTTGCCTGGCATGCATTTTTTCCAGTATGCGCTCCCCGCGCTTATTGACGTCTACGACCGCTACTTTCTCTTTTGCCAGCCGCACCATTTCCTTAAGGCAGGCAACCGGGTTTCTGGCGTGATGCATAAAGTTCACCGCCAGCACGCAGTCAAAAGAACCGTCCCTGAAACGCAGCTTCTCGGCATTCATTATCCGCAAACGCACGCGCTTCCCCGCGCGATAATATTTAAGGAGCCTGCGGGCATCCTGCTGTGTCTTGCGGTCGTTGTCTATGGTGGTAAGGCTGAAGCCCTTTTGCGCCAGGGCCAAAGCCATATATCCCCTGCCGGTGCCTATCTCAAGGATTTTCTCTGTCTTTTTCAGACCGGCCTTACGCAGCGCAAAATCCCGCTCTCCAAGCACATCGTAACCATAGCCCTTTAACTCTCTCAGCCTGTCTAATAAATGCGCGATATTTTTATCCACTGTGCCCTTGCCGCCTCCTAACCTGCGCCTTCTTCTCCCGCCCCCGCATAAAGCTCACTGCGCCTCATTCTATCCTTAATGCCTTTGCGTTCAACAGGGCGTCGGCTATTTTTTTATGCGCCGAGTTGATAATATTTCCCCGGATTATTTTCCGGACTGCCTCAGGAGGGTATTTTCATTCAGGTAAGGCCTGATAGCCCGGTAAACCCTGTGAGCGACTATCTTGTAGCCGGCAGCGTTGGGATGGATAAAATCGCTCTTTAACTCGGGGTTGGTGAGTATCCCCTTAAGCGCATCCGGTATGAATATGGCCTGCTTCTCGAGAGCGATATCGCGCAGGACCGAGCGGTAGTTGCCCATGATCATCCCGGAGCTGATATCAAAAATGGCTACCATCGCACCTTTGGCCTGGATCCTGTCCACCATGGCCCTGATATTGGCGGCTGTCTCTTCCATCGGCAAGCCTTTTATAAAGTCGTTGCCGCCGAATTCAACGATCACCAGGCGCGGGTTCTTTTCCAATACGTCGGAGTCAATGCGCTGCAGCCCGTCTGCCGAGGTATCACTGTCTATGCCGGCATTAATGATCTGGAGGTCGGTCATTTTGGCTAAATCCGAGGGATAATCCTCCCCGGGATTTACGCCGTGGCCGAAAGTAATACTGTCCCCGAAACAGATGATGCTTGTTCCTTTTGAGTCTATGTTCTTGATCTGCCGCCTTGCGCAGCTGATTAAGACAAGCGCCAAAAGACCCATAAATACCGCAACAAAGATGAGCTTTTTATTTCTTAACATACCTTGACCTCAATTGTCCGCAGGCAGCTTCTATATCCTGGCCGCGCGATCTTCTTAAAGTTACGTGCACCCCGGATCTTATAAGATGGCCTTTGAATGACCGAGTCTCATCCTCACCCGGCGGGACTATGTTTAATCCTTCGATAGGATTGCAGGGTATGAGATTGACTTTGCAGTTTAAGCCCTTTAATATTGTACTTAACTTTTGGGCGTTTGGCAAATCCGAATTTATGCCTTTTATCAGGATGTATTCGAAGGTTATCTGGCGGTTGGTCTTTCTTACATATGCCCGGCAGGCCCGCATCAGCTCTTTCAAGGGATAAATCCTGTTTATGGGCATAATCCTGAAGCGGGTCTTATCGTCGGCGGCATGCAGGGAAACGGATAATTCTATCTGCAGGCCCTCTTGCGCCAATCTTTTAATCCCGGGTATGACGCCGTTGGTAGAAATGGTGATGCGGCGGCTGGCGATATTAAAGCCATCTTTGGAATTTATCATCCGGACGGCTTTCAGGACATTATCATAGTTATCCAGCGGCTCTCCCGTGCCCATAAATACGACATGGGTGATCCTTTTGTTCTGAGAGCCGGCCTTTAAATAATGGAGCTCTTCCAATATCTCTGCGCAGGTCAGGTTACGCTTAAAACCGAACATGCCGCTGGCGCAAAAGCGGCAGGAGAATTTGCATCCGGCCTGGCTGGAAAGGCAGGCGGTTATCCTGCCTTCAGCGGGGATGCTGACTGCCTCAATCAGGTTCTTATCCTTTAACTCAAAGAGGAACTTTTCAGTCCCGTCCTTTGAGCAAAGCGCTTTGATAACGCTTATGCCCAGGATATAAAAATCGTCCTGCAGTTTCTTTCTTAAGGTCAGCGCCAGGTTAGTCATGCAGCCGAAGTCATCCGCGCCTTTTTGGTATATCCAGCGAAAGACCTGCCGGGCATGAAAAGCCGGCATACCCCAACTTTTTAAAACAGACTCCAGTTCCTTGAAGTCTAATTCCTTAATGTCCCGCATGGCTGGTTTCTAAGCAGAGGGTCTTAACTTTTCTTTGTCTATTTTGCCTGTTCTGTTCTTGGGGAGTGAATTTATGAATTCAAAATAACGGGGGATTTTAAAATGCGCCAGGTGCTGGCGGCAAAAATCGCGCAACACCTCTTCGCTCAGAGACCTGCCTTCTTTCGGCACGATGAATGCCTTGGGTACTTCACCGCGTAATTTATCCGCAACGCCTATAACCGCGGCCTCCGCTACATCGGGGTGCTTGTATATGACAGATTCTACCTCGGGCTCAAAAACAATCTCGCCGCTGACTTTTATCATTTCTTTTTTTCTTCCGACTATATAAAGGTAACCTTGGCTGTCAATCCGGCCCAGGTCTCCGGTATGGAACCAGCCGCTGCGCATGGTTTGAGCAGTCAGGGCAGGATCTTTGTAATAATCTTCGGTGACGACCCACCCCCGCACCGCTATCTCCCCGACCTGCCCCTGCCCTGCTTCCTGATCGGTATCATCAAATATCTTTACCTCTATCCAGGGGGCTGGCCTGCCCACGCTTTCAATCTTGGCAGAGCCCGTGGGTATAACCGTGGTAGGGGCGTTGGTCTCGGTCAGACCCCAGCCGTGAAAGAGGTGGGCCTGCGGGCAGTGTTTGTGGAATCTGCGCATGGCCTCAGGCGAGCTGGGCGCTCCGAAAATAACCAGCCAGCGCAGGCTTGACAGATCAAAGGTCTCAAATTCCTTCAGCTGCAGAAAGGCATAATACATGGAAGGCACCAGCCAAAACCAGCTTATCCTGTATTTCTGGATGTCTTTGAGGAAGTCTAACGGGGAAAACCGCTCCATCAAAACTATGGTAGCGCCAAAGACAATGTTGGCCTGGATATAAATCAGGCCTGCCAGATGCGAGAAGGGCAGGCTGCATAAAGTCAGATCGCCGTCCTTCACATCATCGTCTACGAAATATTTCATGGCTTTTGGTGAAGCCTCTAACTGGCGGTAATTTATCAAAACGCCCTTGGGCTTGCCAGTGGTGCCGGAGGTATAGAAAATGATGGCGTACTCCTTATCTTCGGTTTTAACCTGCGGGAGATTATCCTTTGCGCTTTTTAACAACTCTTCAAAAGATAAAAGTTGGCCTTTAGCCTGTCCCGGATTCTCCCGCGTCTGGCAGATGATGATCTTATTTAATCCGGGACATTTATCTGCAAATGTATCAAACGCGGAATTGGCTTTCTGTTTAGCGATCAAGATCCTGGCTTCGGAATGAGATATACAGGAAACCAGCTCATCCTGGGTAAGCATGAAATCAAGGGGCACGGCGCAGGCGCCGGCAGCCCATATCGCCAGGTAGCTGTAAATATATTCCGGGCAATTGGGCAGGTATACCGCTACCCGGTCTCCCTTTTTTATCCCTAAATCTATCAGGCTGTTGGCAAGCCTAGAAACATAATCGCTTAATTGCTTGAAAGTTACGGATGAACTACGGAAGACCACGGCAGTTTTATCCGGATTCTTAACGGCCTGTTTTCCTAAAAGCTCGGGGAAATTCATTTATGCTCCGTACCAGTAATTGACCAGGGGCTTGGAATCAAGGCTCTGGTCAATGATTACGTTCTTAAGGCGCGTATATTCCAGGAAACCTTCCTTGCCCAGCTCTTTTCCAAAACCGCTCTGCTTGAACCCGCCGTAAGGCGCCTCATTATAGAACATGCCGTAAGTGTTGATCCAGACTATGCCGGAGTTGATTTTCCCGGCTAAATCCTCGGCTATTGCTTTATCCCGGCTCCAAATGCAGGCAGCCAGGCCAAAATCCGTGTTGTTGGCTAAAGCGACTGCCTCTTTGAGCCCGGAGAATTTGCTTATGCAGACAACAGGGCCGAAAACCTCTTCTTTGAATATGCTCATCTTAGGCGAGACTTCAGTTAAAACCGTGGGCTCAAAGAAAAATCCGTTTTTTAAAGAGGGCTCCTGCGGGATCCTCCCTCCGCAGAGTATTTGGCAGCCTTCTTTCTTTGCATTTTCTACGCAGCTCATTACTTTTTTACGCTGGGCTTCGGAAATCAAAGGCCCCATCTGGGTCTCATAATCCAGCCCGTTGCCCAGTTTAATGTGCTTTGCCTTTTGCGTAAAATCCGCGATGAATTTGTCATAGACTTCATCCTCTACCAGGATGCGCGACATCGCCGTGCACATCTGGCCCTGGTTTAAAAATATGGAACACAAAGACCCGTTTACTGCCGTCTCTAAATCCGCATCTTTTAAAATTATGCTTGCGGATTTTCCTCCTAATTCCATGATCAGTTTCTTTACATGTTTTGAAGAATACTCTGTAATCTGCTTGCCCACTGCATTTGAGCCGGTAAAAGAGATCATATCTACGCGCTTATCCGGGCAAAGAATCCCCCCTAATTTTTCTCCGCTTCCGTTAATGATATTAACTGTACCCCCGGGTAATCCGGCTTCATGTATCACTTTGCCCAGCTCAAGAGCAGTTAAAGGAGTAAGACTTGAGGGTTTTAAAATCACGGTATTGCCTGCGGCCAATGCCGAGGCTAATTTCCATGAGGCGATCAATAAGGGATAATTCCAGGGCACGATGAGAAGGGCCACCCCTTGCGCCTCGCGCCTGAGTTTACACTGGGCCTGCGCCGGCACATTGACTATTTCTTCTTCCAGATACCTCTGGAAATTATTGGCGGCCTGCTCAAAGGCCTTGACGCTTGAAGGCACGTCCATAAAAGTTGACTCTTTAATGGGCTTGCCCGTATTCAAAGTTTCTAATCTGGCTAATTCCGCTGCCCTTTCCAGCATACCTTCCAGGATTTTCAGGATGAATTTTTTACGCTCTTCCGGAGAGATATCGCTCCATTGGCCGCTGTCAAAACAGGAGCGGCTGCTTGCAATAGCCATTTCCGCTTCTTTTTCAGAGGCAACCGAAACCTCGGCAATCACCTCTTTTGTAGCCGGGTTGATTATTTTTTGCTTCTCCCGGGTATTGATAAACTCGCCGTTTATAAAAAGCTCATTATTCATCTG
>JAQTNM010000023.1 GCA_028713875.1 Candidatus Omnitrophota bacterium
AGGAAGCTTCGCAATATGGCCTGGAGAGAGGGGTGCATCTGCAGGATATCCTTGGCCTTATAAAGAAGGTGCGTCAAAGCGTGGATACGCCCATATGCCTGATGACTTATTATAATCCCGTATTCTGTTTTGGGGATAAAAAATTTGCCGGGGCTGCCGCTGCTTCAGGCGTTGACGGCCTGATTATACCGGACCTGCCGGCCGAGGAAGGGAAAGCATTTATCCGGCTGATGAGCGGGTTTGGTTTAGACGTTATCCTTTTCCTGGCTCCCACTACCACCTTAAAACGCTCCAGATTTATCTCGCGCTTAAGCCGCGGTTTTATTTATTATGTTTCCCTCACCGGCGTCACCGGGGTGCGCCAAGGCCTGCCTGCAGGGCTTTGCGCTAAACTTAAAAAGGTTAAAAGGATTACTTCCAAGCCGGTATGCGTTGGCTTCGGCGTATCCGGACCAAAACAGTCCAGGCAGATCTACAAAATTGCCGACGGAGCAATCGTGGGCAGCGCAGTGGTCAAAAAGATCAAACAGAATTTGCAGCGCAAGGACCTGGTCAAAAAAGTAAGCGCGTTCGTATCCACCCTTAAAGATGTATAAAAAAACAAAGCTAGATAACGGCTTAAGGATCATTACGAATAATATGCCCGGGATGCGCTCTGCGGCTGTGGGTATCTGGATCAACACAGGCGCACGCTATGAGAACCCCGGATACAAGGGCATATCGCATTTTTTAGAGCACCTCACTTTTAAGGGAAGCAAAAAATATTCCTGCCGTAAAATCAAGGAATCCATAGAGGGGGTGGGTGGTTCTTTGAACGGTTTCACTTCGGAAGAGCTTACCTGTTATCTGGTAAAACTGCCGTCAGCGCGGCTGGAGCTGGCCGTAGACATACTTTCCGACATGGTCATAAACCCCTTGTTCCCTCCGGCAGAAATTGAGAGGGAGAAGACCGTTATCCTGGAAGAAATAAAGATGTATAAAGACCTGCCACAGAACTATGTTTATGACCTGCTGGATGAGCTCTTATGGCCCGGGCAGCCCTTGGGCAGCCCCGTAATCGGCTCGCAGGATTCTGTCAGCCGGATAAAAAGGCAGGACATATGCATTTATAAGAAACGCGCCTATACCCCCCTGAATATCGTGGTGGCCTGCGCCGGAGACCTAAAGCATGGGGCATTCGTTAAGAAGGTAAAAAAGTCCTTTGGGGGGCTTGGAGGCCAGGGTATCAATACTTTTAAACAGGCCGAGGAAGAAGACTTAAGCCCCAGGCTTAACCTGTTTACGAAAGACACGGAACAGACCCACCTGGCATTGGGCTTTCACAGTTTTAAAAGAGGTCACCCTTTAAGGCATGCCCTGAATATCCTGCACATCATTATGGGCGCCAATATGTCCAGCCGGTTATTCAACGAGGTAAGGGAAAAGAGGGGGCTGGCTTATGAGATAGGCACCCAGGTAAAATCCTTCCATGATACCGGTGCATTTGTGGTGCACGCCGGTATCGACAACCGGAAAGTCAACCACGCCATAGAAGTGATTTTAAAAGAGATCTCCAAGCCGCGAGATACTCTGGTTAGAGATGACGAATTCAGGCGCTCAAAAGAATTCTATCTCGGCCAGCTTACGCTTGCCCTGGAGGATACTATGGATCATATGCTCTGGATAGGCGAATCCACGGTTACCCTGGATAAGACTTATTCTTTAGAGAACATAGTCAAAGAGGTCAGTGCGGTGAAAAGAGAAGATGTGCGTGAAGTAGCGCGCTATTTATTTGATGATAAAAAGATAAACCTTGCCCTTATCGGACCCATTGAAGATAAAAGGCAAGCCATCCAGGTTCAGCTGCGTTTGAGTTAATCCCTGATGAACGCCATAATCTCCATACCTATAATACTGATATTCCTTTTTTTGCTGGTGGTTTTGTCATTTTTACTTTCCGCAGCCGAGACTTCCATCATAGGCCTGAGTAAAATCAGACTGCGCCATATGGTCAGCCAGGGGGTGAAACATTCCCAGACCATCCAGAGACTGGTATTGAAACTGGACAAGGTTATCGTTGCGATCCTGATAGGCAATAATTTCGTCAATATCGCGATATCGGCCATTGTAACCGCTTTATTCGTCCAGATATTCGGATACCACTGGGGGGTGGTGTTGTCTACTTTCAGCCTGACGCTGTTCGTGCTTATTTTCTGCGAGATAACCCCTAAGATCCTGGCTACCAAGCGCACAGAAAAGGTGGCGCTGTTTTCCGCGCCCTTTATGGAGGGGTTGATCAGTTTTTTAACCCCGTTTATTTTTATCCTGATGCGCGTAAGCAACATTATCCTTAAGCTGTTCAAGGTCGGCCCGACCAAAAGGTCGCTCCTCATAACCGAAGAAGAGCTGCGCATGATGATTGATATCGGACAGGAAGAGGGTATTTTAAGCAGCGAGGAGAAAAAGATGCTGCATCGTATTTTTGAATTTGCGGATACCAAGGTGAGCGAGGTAATGATAGCGGCCGATAAAATGGTCTGCGTTAATGCAAACGCCAGTTCCGATGAACTGCTGGATATATTCGTGGAAAAGGGCCACGCCCGGCTGCCGGTTTACCGGGATTCCCCGGATAACGTCATCGGTATCATCTACGCCCGCGATCTCCTGTACATATTAAGGGATAAGGGCCTGTTTGTGCTGCATGACCTGGTAAACGAAGCCTGCTATATCCCGGCGGATATGCCGGTCAGCGAGATCCTCAGGAAATTCCAGGCAGAAAAGATACAGATAGCGATAGTGACGGATAAGCGCAAACGCGCCCTGGGCCTGGTGACCCTGGAGGACCTGCTTGAAGAGATAGTCGGAGAAATAGAGGAAGATACGCACCGCCACTCGCTGCATAAGGCATAAGTTCAAATTGTTGACAGAGAAGTTTGCTTATGGTAATATAAAAACCGTATTATTAACAGGAGCTGCTAAAAGGAGGATGTCAAATGGCAGAAAAGGGATATTGCGTAAAATGTAAAGCCAAGAAGGAAATGAAGGACGAACAGAAGGTCACCATGAAGAATCAGCGCCTGGCTATGAAAGGCAAATGCCCTGATTGCGGCACCGGAATGTATAAGATCCTGGGGAAAAAATAACCCAAAGATACAGGAGGTAGATACCGATAGAGCCCAGAAAAATAGCCTTACGCATTGCCGCAGCAGCCAAATCTAAAAAAGCCCAGAAGGTCGTGATTTTAGATATGCGGCAGGTATCGAATTTTTGCGATTATTTCGTGATTTCAAGCGGGACGTCCTTAAGGCAGGTAAGTGCGATCGCCCGCGCCATAGAAGAAGAGCTAAGCAGGGATAAAATAAAGCCTCTTTCAAGAATTTCTTATGAAGACGAATCGGGATGGCTGGTCCTGGATTTCGCAGACGTGGTGGCGCATATCTTCCATAAGCCTTTAAGAGAGTTTTATTCCCTGGAACGTCTATGGTCGGATGCAAAGAGGTTAAGGTTAACTCAAAGCGCCTTAAGGTAATTTTTCTCCTACCCCGCCCTTCGCCGGGATTAATAACATTACATCTAATGAAGGGCGGGGTTAATAATTTATGCTTTTCGTTAAAAACAAGATGATCGAAGATTTCCTCATATCAGTGATCAAAGATTCCCTTAAGGACCTGGGGTTAGGCAAGGACGATGCCGCGCAGGCGGTATGCCTGGACCTGCCGGCCGAGAGCCGTTTCGGCGAACTTTCCACCAACATCGCCTTGCGCTTAAGCAGGGGCCTTAAAAAGCCACCGGCTGAGATTGCAAAAAATATCGTCGCAAGCATAGAAAGGATACTGGCAGGCCGGAAAGAGGGCGCCCATGTTAAGGAGATCAGGGTTGAAGGCAACGGCTTTATAAATTTTTATTTGAGCCAGGCGTATTTCTGCGGGCAGCTTAAAGATATCATTATCAAGGGAGAAAATTTTGCCAGCTCAAGTATCGGCAGGTCAAAAAACGTGCTCATTGAATTTGTCAGCGCCAATCCTACCGGGCCCCTGTCGGTGGCACACGCGCGCCAGGCAGCGGTGGGAGACTCTCTGGCAAACATATTAGAATCACTGGGTTTTAAAGTACAAAGGGAGTATTACCTTAATGACGAAGGCAACCAGATAAATATTCTGGGCCAGTCTATAGAGTTGCGGCTTAAGGAACTTTCAGGCGAGGATGTTGAGTTCCCGCAGGACCATTACCAGGGCAGCTACATTTATGATATCGCCCGCGAAATAAAGGATAAAGGCTTGAAGGTCGGGGATTTTTCGGAATACGGCACGGAGTATATATTGAATATCATCAAAAAAGAACTGCATGATTTCGGAGTGGAATTCGACTGCTGGTACAGCCAGAAAGAATTGAGAAAAAGCGGCAAGATCGACCGGACGCTGGAGGCTTTAAAAAAAGAGGGATTTTTGTATGAAGAGGACGGGGCGCTGTGGTTTAGATCAAGCTCCCTCGGGGACGATAAAGACAGGGTGGTAATAAAGAGCGACGGCTCTTATACCTATCTTGCCCCTGATATAGCCTACCATAAGGATAAATATGCCCGCGGGTTCAATTGGCTGATCAACCTCTGGGGCCCGGACCACCACGGCTACATAAACCGCCTTAAGGCGGCGGTAAAGGCCCTGGGGCACGATTCTTCATCGGTCTCGATAATTATCGTGCAGCTGGCCACTATATTCAGGGAAGGAAAACCCGTGCAGATGTCTACGCGCCGCGGCCAGTATATAACTTTAAGGGAAGTCCTGCAGGAGGTGGGGCTGGATGCGGCCAGGTTCTTTTTTCTCATGCGCAGGACTTCAAGCCACCTTGATTTTGACTTAAGCGTTGCCAAAAAACAAACTTCGGAAAACCCGGTTTACTACGTGCAGTACGCGCATGCGCGCATCTGCAGCATCCTTGAGAACAGCCCTGTAAAAATGAGCCTTGCCGAGACGGATTTCTCTTTGCTTAAAGAAAAAGAAGAGATCGCGCTCATAAAAAAACTTTGCCAGCTGCCTTCCCTGCTGAATATCTGCCTGAATACCTGCGACCCCTATCTTTTGACCGTATACCTGCAGGAAATCGCAGAGGCGTTTCATAAATTCTACGACCAGCACCGGGTATTGGGCCAGGATCAAGAGTTGACCAAAAGCAGGCTGGCCCTTATCCAGGCCGCAAAGATCATTCTTGCCACAGGCCTTAAACTCCTTGGTATAAGCAGGCCGGAAAAAATGTAACATGCATGCCCATCGCATATTGAATATCCCCGCTCAGCACCATACCTTGCAGCAAAAGTTAAGCCGGGAATTGGGTATATCCGTCATACTGGCTCAACTATTGATAAATCGCGGCATTAAAGACGCACGGGCAGCAGACGATTTCTTAAATGCCGGGCTCTCCCAGATTTTAGACCCTTTCGCTTTTTCCGATATGCATAAGGCTATCGGGCTCATCAAGGCTGCGGTTAAAAATAAAGACAGGATAATGGTCTTTGGCGACTACGACGTGGACGGCATTACCAGCGTGGTCCTGATAAAAAGCGCCCTGAAGAGAATGAAAGCGGAAGCATCCTGCCATCTGCCGCACCGGATCAGGGAAGGCTACGGATTAAGCAAAAATATCCTGCAGCTGGCCAGGGACAGCAATGCCAGGCTCTTGATTACCGCCGACTGCGGCACAAGCAGCCATGAGCAGATAAAAGAATTAAGAAAACACGATATAGAAGTGATTGTGACCGATCATCATGAGCCTGCCGCAGCAATTCCCTGCGCCTCGGCAATATTGAACCCTAAAATACAAGATTCCGGTTACGGCTATAGAGATTTAGCGGGGGTGGGAGTGGCTTATAAACTCTGTCAGGCCCTGACCGGAGAAGGGCTGGCCGAGGACCTGGACTTGGTTTGCCTGGGAACAATCGCAGACGTCGCCCCTTTAACCGGCGAAAACCGCGTATTTGTCAAAGAAGGCCTGCCGCGTCTTTCACGGACCAGGAGGCCGGGCATCAAAGCCATGATAGAGGCCAGCGGCATAAAAGGTAAAAAGATGACGGCTACCTTTGTAAGCTATATACTCGGCCCGCGCATCAATGCAAGCGGACGGATGGATACGGCCGACACTGCTTTACGCCTGCTTTTGAGCGACAGCAAAGAGGAGGCGGATGAGTTGGCCAGGACAGTGGAAATGTATAACCGCCAGCGCCAAAAAATAGAAAATAAGATCATGGAGGAGGCGCAGGGCCTTGTTGATAAAGAGATCAATTTTAAAGAACACAAGATAATTGTTATCGCAAAAGAAGGCTGGCATGAGGGGGTCCTGGGGATAGTGGCTTCAAAATTAGCGGACAGACTTTACCGGCCGACGATACTCATATCCGTAGCCGAGGGGTTGTGCAAAGGTTCCGGCCGCTCGATCAAAACTTTCCATTTATTCGCAGCGCTATTGGAATGCCGGGAATTCCTAAGCAGTTTCGGCGGACATGCGCATGCCGCGGGCCTGGTGATCAGCAAAGAGAACATCGCGGATTTTAAGAATAAAATCAACAGCCTGGCAAAAGAAAAATTACAGCTTGAGGACCTCCTGCCCAGCCTGGACATAGATATGGAAGTGGCGCTTGACGATTTAAATGAAAAGATTATAGCAGAGTTGCAGGCCTTAGAGCCTTTCGGAGCGGGTAACCCGGAGCCTTTATTTTATACCCGTAACCTTAAATTAAAAGGTGAACCTCAGGTTTTAAGCAGGGAGACGTTGAAATTCTGGGTTACCGACGCCAGGGCAACTTACCCTGCGATAGGCTTCGGGATGGGTTATTTCAGGGAGGGCCTTATTAACAGCGGGAATTTTGATCTGGTGTATTATCCCAGGATAGATAACTGGCAGGGGGCAGAATCGGTTATATTAGAAGTCAAAGATATCTTTTTCAGATAGATAAAAATATTTCAGGCTTTCTGGAACCGGCCTTTTTTGATGCATTGTGTGCAGATGTATACTTTTTTGGGGTGCCCGTTCACAAGGATGCGCATTTTCTGGATATTGGGTTTAAATTTGCGCATGGTTACGCGGGCGATCTTGCTTCCCGTGCCGCCTTTTTTCTTGGCTAAACCTTTTCTGGTAACTAATTTTCCCGCAAGCGGGCCTTTTTTGCATAAGGCGCATATTTTTAACATCCTGTTCACCTCATCAAGTAGATATGTTAAATCAGAGTATTAAGTATACTTGAAAATACCCCGTTGTCAATGGTAAAATAAGGGCAAAACCCAAAATTTATATATAAACAAACTCATATATGCACAAGGATATACTAGAGAACCTAAATCAGGAGCAAATAGAAGCGGTTACGCACAAAGACGGACCGCTTTTGATCATAGCCGGAGCAGGCACGGGTAAGACCACCGTGATCACGCGCAGGATCGCCTGGCTCCTCTCTCAGGGGCTATGCAAGACCAACGAGATCTTGGCGCTTACGTTTACTGATAAAGCAGCGCAGGAGATGCTTGAGCGCGTAGATATGCTTGTCCCCTATGGTTATACGGACATATGGATCTCCACGTTCCACGCTTTCGGAGACAGGCTCTTAAGAGAAAACGCCCTGGCCTGCGGCCTTAACCCCGATTTTAAGGTTCTTACGCAGGCAGAGGCTGCGGTATTTTTACGCGAGCACCTTTTTGAGTTTGAGCTTTCATATTACCGGCCTTTAGCAGACCCTACGCGTTTTATTGAAGCATTGCTGTCGCTGTTTAGCCGGGCAAAAGACGAAGACGTATCGCCCCAGGAATATTTAAAATTTACCCAAGGGCTCATTGCGAAATCAAAAGACGCCTCCGAAGATCCCGCCATGGCAGAAGAGGCCCTGCAGCAGGAAGAAGTAGCGTCCGCCTATCTTAAATACCAGGATCTTTTAGCCAAAGAAGGGCTGCTTGATTTCGGAAATCAGTTTTATCTGGCTTTACAGCTTCTCAGGGACAGGTCGTCGATCCTGAAGAAATACCAGGAGCAGTTCAAATATATCCTCATCGACGAATTCCAGGATACAAACTTCGCCCAGTTCCAGTTGGTTGCCCTCCTGGCCGGAAAGCGCAACATCACCGTTGTTGCCGACGATGACCAGTGCATATACAGGTGGAGGGGGGCGGCATACAGCAACGTCCTGAATTTTATGGAAAAATACCCCGATGCCGGCAAGATCAGCCTGATCCGGAATTACCGCTCCACGCAACCCATCCTGGATAGCGCCTACCGGCTTATACAGCACAATAACCCGGAGCGCTTTGAGGTCAAAGCCAACATTGATAAACACCTTATAGGCTTAAGCAAGGATGGGACAGGGCCAGAACACCTGCATTTTGATACCAATTCCACGGAAGCCGATAATGTAGCCGGGATTATCAAAAAAAAGATAGCCTCAGGTAATTTCAAATACAGGGATTTTGCCATTCTGGTGCGTTCTAATTCCGATGCCCAAAGTTTCCTGCAGGCCTTGAATATGCAGGAGATGCCCTGGCAATTCAGCGGCAACCAGGGGCTTTATTCGCGGGAAGAGGTAAAATTGTGCATTAATTTCCTGCGCTTGAGCGCTAATTTCTCAGAGTCCCTGAGTTTATATTACCTGGCCAGTTCCGAGATCTATAAGGTAGCGCTTGTTGACCTGAGCTTATGCGCACACTATGCAAGACGCAGGAACAAATCCCTGTATTCTGTTTTTAGCGAGATAGATACGATACCGGAATTAAAAGAGCTCAGCCATGATTCAAAAGACAAGATCAGGAGCATCTTAAAAGACATGCAGAAATTCCTGGTAATTTCCCGCCAGGAGACTACCGGAAGGCTTCTCTATGCATTCCTGACCGAAACGGGATACTTAAAGAAGCTTACGCACGAAGTCAGTCTTGAAAATGAGGTTAAAATACAGAACCTGTCCAAATTTTTCAACATTGTACGCGATTTTGAACTGGTAGCAAAAGAAGACCGGGTGATTAGCTTCGTGAGTTACCTTAATCTTTTGATCGAAGCCGGGGACGATCCTTCCACGGTTGAAGCAGATCCTGATGCCGACGCCGTGAACGTACTGACTATACACAAAGCAAAAGGACTGGAATTCCGGGTTGTATTCCTGGTAAGCCTGGTTAACGGCCGTTTCCCCTGGCCACGTCGCTCCCGGCCCATTGAATTGCCCGAAGGTTTGATCAAGGAAATATTGCCCTCGGGGGATTTTCATATCCAGGAAGAACGCCGGCTTTTTTACGTGGGCATGACCCGGGCCAAAGAAGAACTGTATTTGACCAGCGCCTCGGATTACGGAGGGAGCAGATTGCGCCGGATCAGCCAGTTTGTGATGGAAGCGCTGGGCGAAGAAGCTAAAGAAGCGCAAAAAAAGAAATCTAGCGCCATTGAAACAATAGAGCGCTTTGCTGCCCCAAAAGATTCGGTGAGAGCCAAGAGCCGGTTTGTGCCCGAAGGGAAACTGATAAATTTAAGCTACTACCATATTGACGATTACCTGACCTGCCCCCTGAAATATAAATACGTAAATATACTGCGTCTGCCTATTATAGAACACCATACGGTTATTTACGGACGGGCTATGCATGAAGCGGTGAGCAAATACTTCCAATTTAAGATGGCGGGCAAAAGCATGAACCTGCCCCAGTTACTGGAAGTCTTCCGGGCCAGCTTCGACCCCCAGGGCTTTCTGGATGAAAAACATCAGCAGGAGCGCTTCCGAAAGGGCCGGGAGGCATTGAGCAGGTTCTTTAACGAAGACCAGGAGCGTAAATCATGCCCCCAATTCATAGAAAAGGAATTCTCTTTTATTTTTGAAGATACTAAAATCACCGGGCGTTTTGACAGGGTGGATATGGAAGAAGACGGAGCGGTGATCATGGATTTTAAGACTTCGGAGATCAAGGCCCAAAAGGATGCGGATAAGCGCGTAAAGGAGAGTCTGCAGCTGCGCCTGTATGCGCTGGCCTATCAGGAGATCTTTGGCAGACTTCCTAAACGCCTGGCGCTGTATTTTCTGGAATCAGGCATTATCGGGGCCACTGCAATAAAAGAAGATGATCTGGAAAAAATAAAGGAGAAGATCAGGGAGGTTTCCTCTGGGGTCCGGCAGCAGAATTTCGCAGCCACTCCTACCTATATGGCTTGCACCTATTGCGCCTATAACCAGGTCTGTCCTTTTGCAACTATCAGGTGAAGTTTGAGGTAATGTGTTGACTTATAAGCTAAAGTAGCATATAATATTAATCCTAAAAGAAAGGAGATAGGTAAATTGGTTCTTATGAAAGACAGGAAGGTAAAAATAATTGATGATTTTAAGGTGCATAGCCGCGACACCGGCTCGGCTGAAGTCCAGATTGCGCTCTTGACCGAAAGGATCAATGCTTTGAGCGATCATTTCAAGGCGCATAAGAAAGACCACCATTCCCGGCGCGGGCTTTTGAGCCTCGTGGGAAGAAGGCGCAGGCTCCTTAACTATATCAAGAAAAAAGACGTTAAAAAGTACGAAGAGCTCCTAAATAAGCTGAGTTTAAGGAAGTAAACGGGCTTTCCCCCGGGCGTTAAAACCCCAAATGTCTCTTCGGCTTTATTCAATAACCCTTATTAACCTATACCGGTGTTCCAGGAGACAGTGCCGGGTATTATTAATAATATAGATTTTATGAAGAAATGAGGCGCTATATATGAAAGATTACACAGTGCGGTCTAAATTCGGGAATAAGGAAATAATCTTGGAAACAGGCAAAATCGCCAGGCAGGCCAACGGTTCTGTCACCGTCACTTACGGTGGGACAGTAGTTTTAGTCACGGCTTGTATGTCCAGGGAGCCGCGCGAAGGTCAGGATTTCTTTCCTCTTACCGTGGAATACCAGGAAAAGACTTATGCCGCAGGCAGGATCCCCGGGGGATTTTTTAAAAGGGAAGGCAGGCCTTCCGAGAGCGAGATCCTCACCGCCAGGCTTATAGACCGTCCGATAAGGCCGCTTTTTCCCAAAGGCCTTTTTAACGAAGTCCAGATTATGGCCATTGTCTTATCCAGCGACGGAGAGAATGATCCCGATATATTGGCTGTGACCGGGGCCTCCAGCGCTTTGTCCATTTCCGACATACCTTTTGCCGGGCCCTTGGCCTGCTGCCGCGTAGGCAGAGTTGAAAACAAGTTTATCCTTAATCCTACCTATGCCGAGCTGGAAAAGTCAGATTTGGACGTAGTCGTAGTCGCCAATAAGAACGGTATTGTCATGTTGGAATCAAAGGCCCGGGAAGTTTTGGAAGAAGTTTTTCTTGAGGCGGTCAGGTTCGGATACGATAATCTTAGGTCTATCCTGGCCCTGCAGGATGAATTTGTCAAGTCCTGCGGCAGGGAGAAGGCGAAAATAGAGTATAAGATGACTGACCCGGCTTTAGAAAAAAAAGTTGAAGAGTTGTCACTGGAAAGACTGAAAGAAGTTTATAAGTTAAGCTCTAAAGAAGAACGGGAAGAAGCAGTGCATATGCTTTCCAAGGAATTGGAAGCAAAATTGAGCGAAGAAGGGTTTGCGGCTTGCGATGTAAAAATGGCGCTGGTGGGGGTAGAGAAAAGACAGGTAAGGAAAAAGATACTTGATGAGAATGTGCGCATAGACGGACGCAGTTTTAAAGACATTCGGCCTATCCGTTGCGAAGTGGCGGTGCTGCCGCGTACGCACGGCTCCAGTATTTTTACCCGCGGCCAGACCCAGAGCCTGGCAGTGACCACATTGGGCACGGGGGAAGATGAGCAGTTAATTGAGGCCCTGGAAGGCGAAAAATACAAGTCCTTTATGCTGCACTATAGTTTCCCGCCTTTTTCAGTGGGTGAGACCGGTCCGGTGCGCGGCCCGGGACGCAGGGAAATCGGCCACGGAGCTTTGGCAGAGAGGTCTCTTCTTGCGGTAATGCCCTCCAAGGACGCCTTTCCCTACACCATCCGCGTAGTTTCGGAGATCCTGGAATCCAACGGTTCATCAAGCATGGCTACTGTATGCGCGGCCACCCTTTCATTAATGGATGCCGGCGTTCCCATAAAAGATGCGGTGGCAGGCATAGCTTTGGGCCTGATTAAAGAAGGCAGTAAAGCCCTTATTTTGAGCGATATCACCGGATTAGAAGACCATTTCGGAGATATGGATTTTAAAGTCGCCGGTACCAAAAACGGAGTTACCGCAGTGCAGCTGGACCTGAAGATAGACGGTATTGATCTGGACCTGCTTGGCCGTTGCATACGGCAGGCAAACGAAGGAAGGCTTTTTATCCTGGATAAAATAAACGCCGCGCTTTCAGCTCCCCGCCAGGAGATATCTTCATATGCCCCGCGTATTCACAGGATTAAGGTAAAACAGGAAAAGATCGGAGAGCTTATCGGCCCGGGCGGCAAGACCATAAAAAAGATCATCGCCGCAACGGGGGCCAGTATCGATATCCAGGATGACGGGACGGTATTGGTAGCTTCGGAAGATGCCAGCAAATCCGAAGAGGCCATAAAGATGATCAAGGCTATTACCGAAGACGTAGAGGTCGGCAGGATATATCCGGCAAAGGTCAAGCGTGTCGTTAATTTCGGGGCTTTCTGCGAGATCGCCCCCGG
>JAQTNM010000024.1 GCA_028713875.1 Candidatus Omnitrophota bacterium
TTGGCGTACGGAGAGATCATCATCGCAATATAAGCATCGGGGTAACCGTAACGCAGCGCCTTAATCACCGGCGTAGATAAAAGCACGTCTCCGATCCTGTCTGTCCGCACTATAAGTATGCGCCTGAATTTATCCTTGCCTTTACCGGGCAGGGTATAAGTCGTAGCAAATAATACTGACCTGGCTGCCTTAAGCACATCCTCCGTCTTTATCAGCTCCATGCATTCCAGGGTGCCGAATTTACACTGCGCCTTTGAACAGGGACGGCAATGTATGTCTTTTTTTACCGCTACGCTCAATTCAGACCAGGGCCCGTATCTACGCTCATCGCTTATCCCGAACATCGCCACGGTCGGCACATCCAGGTAACTGGCTATGTGCATCACTGCGCTGTCATTACTGACAACCAGGCTTGATCTCTTTAAAAGGAAGGCTAACTGGCCGATGCTGGTTTTGCCTGCCAGGTCCAATACGGGGAATTCGCATTTAGAGGCGATATAACGGCTTGCAGGAATGTCGTCGCTATCTCCGACTAAAACTATCTTCAGCCCGAATTCTCCGACAAGCTTGGGGACCAGCTCTAAAAATTTATCCGGCTGCCATCTTTTTGTGTCGCTCCTTGCTCCTGCGGATATAACCGCTATCTTATCCTTCTCGGCGATATCATTGTCTTTCAGGATATTCCGGACATAATTCTCATCCTGCGGGCTTATATATAGAGAGCGCCTCGGCGGCTTAAGATCTGCGGGTATGCCCAACTTTGACATCAGCTCTTTTACCCTGTGCAGATGCCGGTCTTTCATATGCATAATATTTTTGGGGATACGCGGGAAGGGCGAGATCTTATATCTGGCCGTAATAAGCAGACCCAGCAAGCTGTTACGCAGGTCTATAACGACATCAAAGTTTTCTTTCCGCAAGGACCACAGGAGCGCTGTTTTTTCTTTTAATGAGGAGCGTTTGTTGTAAACGATGACTTTATCGGCTGCGGGGTTATCCTGGAATATCTGCCTTGGCCGCGCTCCGACCATAACCGTGATCTTAGCCTGGGGGAATTTATCTTTCAGGAGATCCAGGGCGGGGAGAGTAAGTATAGAATCACCGATATTGCTTAAGGTGATAAAGAGGACCTTTTTTATATCAGCCATTTCTTTTAAAAAACGCCACTTCGGCAAAGACGTCCGCCGGCTTAATCGCAGCCATGCAGCGCCTGTCTTTGCAATTGACTACGTAGCAGGGGATCTTGCAGCCGACATCCTTCCTTAAGATCGTGGTATTCCTTAAAGGGTAGGGCCCGGTGACGGCGGGATCGGTTGGGCCGAAGAGCGCGATTATCTTCCTGGCGACCACGGCATTTGCGATATGCAATGGCCCGGTATCTGCGCTGATGAACACGTCCACTCTTTTGCATAACGCGCCTAACTGTTTCAGGTTGAACAGGCCGCAGGCAACGATAAGCTTCTGGCGCATAAGGCGCTGTATTTTATTCACCAGGACCAGATCGGCGCTGCTGCCGGTAATAATTACTTTTGCTCCCAGCTCAACGATAAGCTTATCTGCCAGTTCTGCCCAATACTCCGGAAACCAGCGCTTGGGCAGCCAGTTACCTGCCGGATTTATTGCGACAAGAAAGTCATCCTGCCTTGCGGAATTCCTTTTTAAAAATTCTTCCACCACTTCTTCATCTTCATGGCGGAAGAAAAATTCGGTATACCTGTCTTCCACCCTTAAGCCCGCCTTTTCAATGATGCTCAGATAATGGTCAATGCGGTGCAGGCTATCCTTGGCAGGCGGCATGATCCCTTTGGTCAAAAGGAAGGCGCGCTTTTTTGTATAGTAGCCGATCCTCTCCGGGATACGCGCAAGCCGGCATATCAGCGCCCGGCTGAATGAACGGTGCATCAGGTATGCCACATCAAAATGCTTGTTGCGCAGCGTGCGCACGAAATCCAGCTTCGGCATAAACCCTTTGTGCCTGTCTTTTTCATCGAATATAAGGATCTCGTCCAGGTGCGGATTATCTTTAAGCACCTGGTAACAGCGGCTGGGCACAATGCAGGCAATATAGCTTGAAGGATAGTTCAAGCGTATATTCCTGATGGCGGCAGTAGAGAACAGCACGTCTCCCAGCCAGTTAACGTTAAAAACAAGTATGCGTTTATTCTTTTCCATCTTGATACTCAAGGCCCGGCCTTATCTTTTTGACTCCTTCATAAAAGTGTAGTAACCTGAGGTCTCTACCCAGAATATAAACATATTCGCGGCATTCTCGGAGATCCTTAAGCGTTTCAGCGCGAATACGTCGTTGTCAGGATAATTTTTGCCGGGGTTAGTGGCTACCGCTGCCTTGTATCCGGCATCTATAACCAACTGTCTTATATTAGCATTAAATCCGCCTTCTGGGTAGCTAAAAACATCTACTTGCCTGCCTAATTTTTGCTCCAGTATCTGCTTTGAGGCAAAGATCTGCTTTCTTATTTCTTCTGCGGACCTGATGTTAATCAGAGGTTCCGGGCCGAGAGTGTGGCTGCCGACAGTAACCAGGCCTGAATCCTGCATTCTCTTTATATCTTCCCAGCCAAGCCTGTCGCCTTGAGGCCTGCCTACTTCATCCGTAATGATAAAGACGGTGGCCGGGATATTGTATTTTTTCAGTATCGGGAAGGCGTAGGTATAATTATCCCTGTATCCGTCATCCAGGGTTATGACTATGGTGCGCGGCGGTATCTTTCTATTATTCGTAATCAGATCGGCCAGTTCCGACAGCGTGATGACGTTATAGCGGTGTTTCTGCAAGAAACGCATCTGGCGCTCAAAAGTTTCAGGGCTTATTACCAGCATGGTTTTACGGGAGGCTGCCGGATTTACCGAATGGTACATCACGATAGGCACGACATATTTGCCTCGGATAAATGCCGCGAAAAATAAGATGCATCCCGTTGCCAGGAGGCAAACAACGATTAATCTTTTACGCTTAAACATTCTTTATATACCTCTTCGGTCTCAATAAGCATTTTCTCTTGGGAAAAATTACTCTGTATAAAGACACGGGCCTCTTTGCCTAAGGCCTCTGCTTTAAATCTGTCCTGCAATAACTCTAGCATCGCCGCGCAAAGACTATCGCTATCTGCCGGCTCAACCAGCAGGCCGTTCTCGCCGTGCCTGATTAATGTCTTTATGCCGCCGACGTTTGAGCCTATGACCGGCAGGCCGCAGCTCATCGCTTCCATAAGGCTCAAACCCAGGCCTTCTTTTAGGGAGGGCATTACGAATATATCCATCGCAGACAGGGCTTCGGCCGTATCCGCAACCGAAGGCAGGAAAAATACGCTCTTTGTAATACCCAGCCCGGCGGCAAGGGCCGCAAGTTTTGCTTTTTCCCTGCCTTCGCCTACGATAAGAAGCCTGGCATCCGGGATTTTCTCCAGGACTTCCGGCATGGCGCGGATAAGATAAACATGACCCTTGACATCCGAGAGGCGGGCAATGATCCCTATGACTTTGGCGCCGCTCAAGCCAAATTTTTCTTTTGCCGCTGATTTAGCTTCCGGACCGCAAGCGGCAAACCTTTCCAGGTCTATCCCGTTATGGATGATCCTGATCTTTGCTTGCCCCACTTTAAAATCATTGCGCAGGTGGTCGCTCACCTGCCTGCTTATCGCTATAACCAGCCTGCCCCAGCAGGGAAATAGCCGGCGTGAAAGCTTCGGCTTAAAAAATCCATGGCAGGTATAAACATAAATCCGCCCTGAATATTTTTGCAAAAGACATGCCAATACCTGGGTCACCCGGGTATTAGCGTGAATAATCTGTATATCTTTTTCTTTTATATACCCGAGTAATTTAAAAAAACTAAACAGGATCTTCGGGCTGATCTCTGCTTTTGTGTTTATGGGTATAGCTATATAGCTTATGCCTTCCCGTATAAACCTATCCAGGCAATCTCCTGCGCTGGAGGCAACGCAGACATTATGCCCCCGTTCCTTCAGTCCCTTCGCCAGAGAGAGGATATAGCTGGTAATGCCTCCGGTATTCAGATGATTGCTCAAATAGAGAATGTTCATTTCAAAAGCTTATCTACCGCATCCAGCACTTCCTGCGGGGTAATTGACTCCATGCACCTGTTCCTGCTGCAGCCGGGTTTATAGCAGGGCGCGCAGGGAAGATCTTTTTTGATCAACACGCACTCCTTGGCGTAAGGCATATGCCTGCCGGGGTCAGTCGGTCCGAATAAGGCCACAAAAGGCACATGCATAGCCGCCGCTATATGTAAAGGGGCGGAATCCGTGGAAATATATACGCTGCATCTTGCGATCAAACAAGCGAGCTCGTTAAGAGTGGTTTTGCCGCAGGCATTAATGGGTTTTATGTTCTTAACCTTACTCAAGAGCGCCTGCGCCATGCCGGAATCTGCCTGCGTGCCGGTAATAACCAGGCGCATATCCCTGTTATTTAAGCTTTCGCAGAGTTTAAGCACGTGCTGCTTGGGCCAGTTTTTGCTGACCCACTTTGAACTTGAGCTCAAGTTTATGCCGATAAGCCTCTGGCTGGCGGACAGCCATTGGCTTTTAAAAAATTCATCTATATACTCCCGGTCGGAATCAGACGGCCATAACTCTAAATGCGGGTCGGCCGGTTCAATGCCGAGCATTTTTAGGACCCTGAACTGGTGCCGGACCGGGTCCATCTTGGGCCTTTCATCTTTTATGCGGTGATTAAGAAGAAATCCGAACTTACGGTTATCGTATCCGTATCGGTCCAAAGCAAAGCTCAGCCACGATAAGATGTGGCTGTTACGGTTATTCTGCAGGTCAATAACAATATCAAAGTTATCTTTTCTCAAACGCCTGCCCAATCTTAAAAGCCCGGGTATGCCTCTGTCCTTATTTTTAAGATCACAGACCAATAGCTCGTCTATATACGGGCAGTTCATAAGCAGGTTCTTGGATTCATGTCCTGCCAGAAAAGTTATCTTGCCATTACCCCTGAATTTATCCCTTATCGCCCTTAAGGCAGCGCTGGATAAAATCACGTCCCCGATGGAGCTCAGCTTGATAACCAGGACCTTGAAGCTGCTCAGGGCGTCTTCGTATACCTTCAGAGTATTTTTTACCATCAACTCCACGTTATATTCTTCCTGTACCTTTTTGTAGGCGGCTTCGGCAAAGCCGGCTGAAAGTTCTTTGTCCTTGTAAACTTTGAGTATTGCTTCCGCCATGCTCTCGGGATCAGCTGCCGGAACAAGCAGGCCGGTTTTGCCGTCGTCAATAACATCAACGACCCCGCCTACTTTTGTAGCCACTACCGGCACGCCGCAGGCCTGCGCTTCTACGATAACCCTGCCGAATGCCTCCTGGGTGGTTGTGGCCATGACCAGAAGGTCCAGGTTTGATAACACGGCCGGGATATCCCTCTGCGTGCCTAAAAATTGCGTGTAATTCCACAGCCCCAGCCTTTTTACAAGGACCTGCAGCTCTTCCTTATAGGAACTCTTGGAAACGGGCGCATCCCCCACTATCCAGATTTTGAGGCGGGCTACGCTCTTCGCCACTTTGGCCATGGCTTTGATAAAATACAGGTGGCCTTTTATGGGCGTGATCCTGCCGATTATACCGACGTTAAAATCTTCTTTTCTTTTCTGGTCAGGCCGGATATATTTAAATTTCTCAAGATCCACGCTGCGCGGCACCAGCCTTATGCGCTCAAGGGGCACCGCGAAATCTTCAATCATGTGCCTGGCAATAACGTTGCTTAAAACAATGACCCGCTTTGCCCAGCCCATGACGTAGCTGAAAGGGTGCTTCTTGTAATAACCGTGGCAGGTAGTGATGAATGCCCTGCCGGTGCGCCTTGAGGCAAAATAAGCAGACCAGGCCGGCACGCGCGAACGCGCATGCACAATATGGATCTCTTCCTTGTTGATTATCTCCTCTAACCTGGGGATATTTTTTATGATGGAAACTATAGATTTTTTATGCACGGGCAGCTGGTAATGAACGGCACCGCAGGCCTCCAGCTCCTTAACCAATTCGCCTCCCGC
The DNA here is from genome assembly GCA_028713875.1 of Candidatus Omnitrophota bacterium. GTDB lineage: Bacteria > Omnitrophota > Gorgyraeia > Gygaellales > Profunditerraquicolaceae > JAQTNM01. Next base: position 6,041 of record JAQTNM010000024.1, read on the forward strand.
CGAGACCACCACGGCCTTATGCCCCATCCTCACCAAATATTTGGCCAGGTCAACCGTGCCCGTCTCTACCCCTCCCACGTGCAATTCCGGGAGTATCTGCAGTATATTCATTTTATATAAGTCTTTTTAATGCCTCTTCTATTTTAACGCTGTCTTTCAAGATGTTTTTTTCCGGCTGCTCCCGCAGTATCTTTGTAATGACCCGGCCTATCTCCCGGGGCTCACAGAGATAAATATATTTTTTATCCTCCAGGCGCTTTAAAAAACGCTCGTGCCTCTTGTCCAGCCTGGATTTAAAAACAACCACGTATTTGCCGGAACTGGCTGCCTCTGAGATCATGGAGATACTTTCAGGCGAAACCACTACGATCTCACTTAGAGCCAGTATCCCGCCTACGGCGTAAGCCGGGTTATCCCGGCTGGCGATAATTAACAGCCGGCTGTATGGATAATCCTTTAATTCTAGCTCTAACAGGCTTTCAATTTCAGGCGGGGTCCTGCGGGAAGTGCTGGTCAGAACTTGCGCATCGTATTCTTCTATAACCGCCTTGACCTGGCCGAGGACCTCCTGCATCAGAACCTTGTGCAGCGAAAAATACCTGGTATTGCCGCCGACCAATAATCCCAATATCAATGCTTTAGAGATATCCGCCCGAGGCTTAAGCGCCCGGGCCTGCGCATTAAGATAATCCTCATTAATTAAATTCAGCGCGCCGTCAGTAACCACTACATTTTTCCCCTGCCTCGTCCTGTCATGCCGGGGCACGATCACCAGGTCAAATTTTTTCGCGGTTAATAATGGAGGACGCATTACCACTACGGATTTAGAAAGACCCTGGCGGCTAAGCGCGTAGTTGACTGCAGCCAGGGAAGAGCCGCAGGAAATAATTATGTCCGGGTTAAGCCTGGTTAAAGATTCATATACGCCCGGCTCTAAAAATGTTTTGAGGCACCAGAGGCAGCCCTGGCACTGATATTTCCCGGACAGGACACTGCTTACATCCATCGTCAGGCGCGATAATTTATTTTTAAACCTGACTTGTACAACGTCAACTGCCGGTTTCATATCCTGCTGCCTGCAAACGCGGATCAGGCCTTCGCTAACCGCCTGGGATTGCCGCAGGTGCCCGGTTTTGCCGTCATCTAAAATAAGTATATTCTTTCGCTTGCCGTATTTCCATATCTTGTAGATCCAGAGATAATCCCTGGGGAACCTTAAAACCAGTTTCTCAAATATGCGCACCAGCTCCTGCAGGTTGTTTCTGATATCTTCTTTGACATCGCCGCTTTTTTTAACTTCAAACGGCTTCTCAACGACAACCTTCATATAGGGCCCCTTTATCCTGGTGTGATATGCCGGAAGAATGACCGCCTGGTATTTTAAGGCCAGTCTAAGCGCGCCTGTTGCCATGGAAGCCTCTTTGCCGAAGAAATCCACTAACTCACCGGACTTGCCTCCCTGGTCAACGGTAATACCTATAGAATCATTATTTTTAAGCGCCTGGATCAGGGCGCGTGTCTGGTCCTGCGTCTGGATAAGGCAGCAGCCTTTTTGTCTGCGGTAAACATTCAGCAGATTATTTAACCGCGGGTACCTCTGTTCTCTTACCACCAGATAAAATTTGAATCCCAGGGTCGCACAGATAAGATTGGAAAGCTCCCAGCTGCCGGAGTGTATGCCCGCAAAAATAACACCCTTTCCCCGCCCGAATGCCTCTTTTACAAAATCAAGGCCCTCTATGTTGATATATTTATCCAGGTATTTTTTGTCGATCACCGGCAAAAGCAATATCTCTATCAGATTCTGTCCGAAATTGCGGTAAAATCCTTTTGCCAGCGACTTTAATTCCGCAGGCGATAAGCTCTTTCCTAAGGCCGTCTTGATATTGGCATATGCCCGGGCTCTGTGTTTGCAATCCAGGACATAGAGCAATTCTCCGGCCAGCCTGCCCAGAAAAAGACTGAAGCCTAAAGGCAACACTCTTACAACGGGGCTCAAAAGCCTAAAGGCTATACAGCTTGCGTAATCGGCAATAAAATCTTTCTTCATCTTTTATGATCGCCAGTTTGACCCGTAAAACAAAAATAGGGATCCCTCTCGTATACAAATCCCGGGCGTTGAGCCTTGCGGCATCCTTCTGCGTAGTTACGATCGCCCCGATATTTTTCCCTGCGGATTCCGCAATGATGCGGCTTAAGTCCTTTTGCGAATAATTGTGATGGTCCGGGAACTTAAAAGAAAGACCGATGTTGACCCCCAGTTTACTAAGCGTATTCTCAAAATAATCCGGGTCGCCTATACCGGAAAATGCGGTTACGGTCCGGCCTTCGAGCATATGCGCATCAAACATATTATGGCCCTCTCCAAGTTTATAAAAACCCGCGGCTCTGTGCACGGATTCAAAGACCTCCGCCAAAGGATTAATGCCCTTAAGGTAATGTTTTATTCTCTTAATATCAGGGCCGAGGTCGGTCTTGGTCAAGATAAATACATCGGCTTTTTTAAGTGTGAAAACGGGCTGGCGCAGTATGCCCCGGGGAAGCAGTTTACGGTTGCCTAAAGGATTGACCGCATCGACAACCACGATCTCAAGGTCTTTTTTTATCCTCCACTGCTGCAGTCCGTCATCCAAAATCACCGTATCCGCTGCGTAGCCGCAGATAGCCAAATTCGCCGCGCGGACACGGTCCGTATCCACCAGCACAGGGACATTCTTAAGGTTATTTTTAAGCATGCAGGGTTCATCGCCCATTACAGCGCAATCGTCATTGCCTGCGCCGCAGAAAAAAGCATTTTTTCTTTTGTATCCACGGCTGAGTACCGCTACTCTATGGCCCTGTTCTGACAGGTATCCGGCGATAAGTTCAACCAGGGAAGTCTTGCCTGTGCCGCCCAAAGTAATATTGCCTACGCTGACGACCTTGCATCCTAACCTATGCGGCCTGATGCCGTAAATAAAGATCAGGACCCTCACCAAAATCCCGTAAATAAGGCTCAAGCTAAAAAGCAGCGGCTTTATCATGCCGGCGATAAAACCTTTTTCTTTGTCTGTGGCTAAATTGTATAGGTATTTTGGCATATTTCTTTTATGATTGCGGCATTCTTGCCGGTGGCGCCCTGGTTTACGGCTAATAATTCCTTGGCTTTTTGCGCAAACGACGGTATCGTGTAAGGGTTATCCAATAGATATTTAACCCCTGAATACAGTTGTTCTGTGTCCTTTACCAAAAGCGCAGCTCCCCGCTCCAGGAAAAGCTGCGCGATATCGCGAAAATTGAACATATACGGCCCGAACAAAACGGGTTGGCCTAACATCGCTGGCTCCAGGATATTGTGCCCGCCCTTCTTAACGAGGCTTCCGCCTACGAAAACAATGTCTGCGATGCTATAGATGGACAAAAGCTCTCCTACGCTATCAAGGATAAGCACTGTCTTTGCATCTCCGCTTGCATTAGGCCTTACGGTTATCTTGCTGGTCCGGGTTGCCTCAAAGCCGGCCGACCTGATTAACTTTTCCAGCTCCGCGGATCTTTCCGGATGCCGGGGCGCAATAAGCAGCCTTAAGGCCGGGGAAACCGCCAGTAATTTCTTATATGCTGCCAGGATAATCCCTTCTTCGCCCGGGTGCGTGGAGCCGCATACAAAGAACTTGTCCCCTGGGCTGATGCCCAGTTTTAGTTTCAGGTCTGCAGCGTTCTTTAAAACCAGGGAAACTTTCAGGTCAAATTTCATATTTCCGGTTACGCGGACCTTATCCTTGCGCACGCCCATCCGGATGAGCCTTTCTGCGTCGCGGACTGACTGCACGCAAAAGACCTCTATTTCGTTCAGCATATTTTTAAACAAAAACCTGAACGCCATGTACTTCTTAAAAGAAGCGTCGGAGATCCTGGCGTTTACCACAATGACAGGTATGCGTTTCTCATAAAGGCATGAAACAAGATTAGGCCACAGCTCTGTCTCCGCCAGGATAAATACGCTAGGGTTGATCTTTTCTATCACCCCGCGCACTATGAAGCTTAAGTCTAAAGGCAAATAGATGACTGTGTCCCTGTTTGCGGCAATGTTCCTGGCAATCTTATTTCCGGTAGGCGTGACCGTAGAGATGACAAATCTTTTACCGGGATAGGTCTTCCTCAGTTCTTCCAGGAGCGTCCTTACCGCCATAACCTCGCCCACGCTGACCGCATGTATCCAGACCGGTCGCCCTTTAAGCTCCAGGTCTTTGGGCAAAAACCCCAGGCGCTGGGTAAAGCCGCGGTGGAATTTCCCGCGCCATAAAAATACTGGCAGATATGCAACTGCCGCCAGAATGTATATAAGATTATAAAATATAAACATACCCTGGTTTTACTTTTTGCGTTTTAAGTTTTGCGCTTTTTAAGCCCGGGGGTGCGCTTTATCATAGACGTTTTTTAACCGCTCAGTGGTAAGATGTGTGTATATCTGCGTGGTGGAAAGATTGGCATGCCCCAGAAGCTCCTGCACGCTCCTTAAATCCGCCCCGTGGTCTAATAGATGCGTGGCAAAGGAATGCCTTAAAGTGTGCGGGGATACGCCGTGTTTTATGCTGGCTAGTCTTATGTATTTCCCCACGATACCCCTGACCCCCCGGTCGCTTATGCGTTTGCCGGACCTGTTCAAAAAGACAACTTCTGACTGCTTTTTTCTTTTATCCAGATATTCCCTTATAGCCCGGATAGCGTGCTCGCCGATAGGCACGATCCGCTCTTTTTTGCCCTTGCCCATAACCTTAACTATACCGCTGATAAAATCAATATCCTGGGTATTTAAACCCACCAGTTCCGATATCCTTATGCCCGTGGAATAAAATGTTTCCAGGATTGCCCGGTCGCGTAAGGCCTCTTTGCCTGCCTGGCCAGCTGACTCTATCAGCCTGCGGGTCTCCTCTTCAGTCAGGAATTGCGGCAGATGCTTTTCCATTTTGGGACTGGAAAGCATCAGTATAGGGTTAGCCTTCAGGAATCCTTCGCGGGTCAGGAATTTGAAAAAAGACCTCAAGCTTGAAAGCTTGCGGCCCACGGAGCGGCTGCCCAGGTTCTTTCCCTTCAAAATAGCCAGGTATTTCCTTAAGGTAAGGTAATCCGTATTCTCAACAGGGCTCTTATCCAAAAAATTCCGGAAATCCTCAAGGTCCAGGCGGTAGTTGGTTATCGTGTGGCTGGAATAATTTTTCTCGATCTGGAGGTAGCGGATGAATTTCTCAATATACCTTTCCATGGCCCTATGTTAAGTTTGGGGGAGTTCCTTGGAAGTAAACCTGCATTTGGGAAAATTGGAACAGCCGTAAAAAAAACCTCTTTTGGAGCGCCGCTGCACCAATTCTCCGCCGCACTCTTTTTCCGGGCATTTAACTCCGGTGGTAATGGACTTGGAGTTCCTGCACTGCGGGAACCCCGAACAGCTCAAGAATTTCCCTTTCCTGCCCCACTTGATGATCATGGGTTTTCCGCACTTATCGCAGACCTCTCCGGTTGCCACCACTTCTTTCTTAATGTTCTTCTGGGCAAAATCCAGGTTCTCCTTGAACGGCTGATAGAAATCCGCAAGTACCTTTGTCTTATTTAAAGAACCTTCCTCGATCTCATCCAATGAATCTTCCATTCCCGCGGTGAATTTGACATCCATGATCCTGGGAAAGTATTCAACCAGCATGTCGCAGACTTTGAAACCCAGTTCCGTAGGACAAAAATATCCTTTTTGCCTGCGCACGTAATCGCGTTGAATCAAAGTATAGATTATCGGCGCGTAGGTAGAGGGCCTGCCGATGCCTTCTTCTTCCAGCGCCTTGACCAGCGAGCTGTCCGAGAACCTGGCCGGCGGCTTTGTAAAATGCTGGGAGGGTAAAAGTCCAAGCAACTCCAGGATCTCGTCTTTGGCCAGGGCCGGAAGCTTGTTTTTCTCCTCATCCTCTTTGTTATTGTTATAGACAGCGGTAAACCCGTTGAAAATAAGCTCTGTGCCGGAAGCCCCGAATAAATACTGGTCTGCTTTTATATCTACGCTGGTAGCCAGATACCGCGCCGGGACCATCTGGCTGGCTATAAAACGATTATAAATCAGGGTGTATAATTTATGCTGCTCCGGGGTTAAAGACGATTTAATGCTCTCCGGTGTATAATGCATTATCGTGGGCCGGATGGCTTCGTGAGCTTCCTGGGCGTGTTTCTTCACCTTGTAGACATTGGGTTTATCCGGGAGATATTCTTTACCGAATTGCTCCAGGATATGTTTCCTTACGTTGTTTACGGCCTCAGCCGCTACCTGCGTGGAATCAGTGCGCATATATGTGATCA
>JAQTNM010000025.1 GCA_028713875.1 Candidatus Omnitrophota bacterium
GTCCGGAATTACCCGTGTTATCCTAAAACTGCGGGAATCCATAAAAATATCCTTTATCGCCTCTGCCTGGCCAAACCCCATTTCCATTGCCAGGAACCCGCTCTGTTTTAGATAAAGAGGCGCTCTGCGGACTATCCTGCGGTAGAAATCCAATCCGTCTATGCCGCCGTCCAGCGCGATAACCGGCTCACGCCTTACTTCGGCAGCCAGCCCGTCGATCTGACTGCCCGGGATATAAGGCGGATTGCTTACAATTATATCATAGGTCCCGGCTTTTAGTGCAGAAGAATCAAAGAGGTCGCTGAGCATAAAATCAACATGGACCCCGTTGCTTGCGGCGTTTTCCCGCGCAACTGCCAGCGCCTTGCGGGAAATATCAACAGCATGCGCCTCTATCCCGGGAATAAATTTTGCCAGGCATACCGCTATGCAGCCTGAGCCCGTGCCTATGTCTAATGCCTTAAGGCTTGCGGATGCCTGCGCCATGGACCCGCCAGTCAATCCCATGACGGTCTCCACCAGTATCTCTGTTTCCTGCCTGGGTATCAATACGCCCGGGCTGACTTTAAACTCCAGCCCCATGAATTCGGTTTTACCTAATATATACTGCAGCGGCTCAAACGATATCCTTCTTTTCATAATCGCAGAAACAGCCCTGGATTTATCTTTATCCCACTGCAGTCTTTTATCCAGATATAAAGAAGTGCGATCGCAATTTAATATCACGGTAAATACTAATTCAGCTTCATTCATTGCTTTTGGCCCTGGCCTGACTTGAGGCTTTCGGACGCTTTTATCAGGGCATCGGACAAAGCTTCAAGGTCTCCTTCAAGCACGCCTTCCAATTGGTGTATGGTAAAATTAATACGGTGGTCGGTTATCCTGCGGTCGGGAAAATTATAAGTGCGTATCTTCTCGCTGCGGTCGCCCGAACCGATCTGCGTTCTCCTGGCTTCGGTGATTTTCTTGGACTCTTCCTGTCTTTTCATGTCCATAACCTTGGCGCGTAAAATACGCATAGCCTTAGTCTTGTTTTTAAGCTGTGAGCGCTCATCCTGGCAGGAAACCACTGTGCCTGTGGGTATATGCGTTATTCTTACGGCGGAATCCGTCTTTTGCATATGCTGACCGCCCGGTCCTGAAGACCTGTAAGTATCTATCCTTAGATCTTTGGGTTCAATGGCCATTTCCACTTCTTCAGGCTCCACCAATACCACAACCGTGGCAGTTGATGTATGAATCCTGCCCTGGGCTTCCGTAGACGGAACGCGCTGCACCCGGTGCACCCCGCTTTCAAATTTCAGGCGCTTGTAGGCATCTTTGCCTTTTACGCTGAAAACCACTTCCTTGACTCCCCCCAGATCCGTCTCCTGCAGAGACATCGGCTCAACCACCCAGTTTTTCTTAACCGCGTATTTAGTATACATGCGGTAAAGGTCGGCTGCAAACAGACCTGCTTCAAGGCCGCCGGTGCCCGGCCGTATCTCTACGATAATGTCTTTATTCAGTTCTTTGTCCTCGCCTTTTAGCACCTGCGCAATCTTTTGTTCCAGCTCAACTCTTTTCTTATCCAGAATCTGGAGCTCGCTTTTAGCCAATTCCAGGAACTCCCGGTCATGTTTTTCCTCCAGGACCAACTGCAGGCCCTGCTCATCATCGCAGAGCTTGCGATGCTCTCGTAATAAAGAAACAATCTCTCTTAATCCCGATAATTCTTTGGCGTACTTGCTGCACAACTCGGGTTGAGTCAGGACTTCGGGCGAGGCTAAAAGATGCTCCAGTTCGCTATATCGCTCTTCTAATTTTTGCAGCTGCTCGAACATCGCGCTTTAAGAGTTCTTTTTCGCGTATTTTTTCATGAATTTATCCACTCTCCCCGCGGAATCCACGAACTTCTGTTTGCCGGTAAAGAAAGGATGACACTTGGAGCAGACCTCCACCCTGATGTTGGGCTTGGTGGAACGGGTATGTATGGTATTGCCGCAGGCGCAGATGATCACGCTCTCCTGATACTTGGGATGAACCTTGTCTTTCATTTCTGTTGCCTCCTTTATTATTGATTCATGGTCTTTAAAAATTCCTCGTTATTCTTTGTCTTAGACACCTTTTCGATCAAAAGCTCCATGGCCTCAACGTTATTGAGCTCGTTAAGAACCTTGCGCAGTATCCAGGCCCTCTGCAGTATCTCGGGCTTCAAAAGCAGCTCCTCATGCCTGGTATTGGAACGCTTTATATCAAGCGCCGGATATATACGCCGCTGGAATAGGTTGCGGTCCAGCTGCAGCTCCATATTGCCCGTGCCTTTGAATTCTTCAAAGATAACCTCATCCATTCTGCTTCCGGTATCAACGAGGGCGGTTGCGATTATGGTCAGGCTCCCGCCTTCTTCTATCGCGCGGGCAGCGCCGAAGAACCTCTTGGGTTTCTGCAGGGCGTTGGAATCAATGCCTCCCGATAATACTTTGCCGCTGTGGGGCACAACCGCATTGTATGCCCTGGCCAGGCGCGTAATGCTGTCCAGCAGTACCACCACGTCTCTCTTGTGCTCGACCAGCCGCTTGGCTTTTTCCAGGACGATCTCTGCTACCTGTACGTGCCTTTCCGGAGGCTCATCAAACGTGGAAGAAATAACCTCTCCCTTGACATGCCTCTGCATATCCGTGACCTCTTCAGGACGCTCGTCTATCAGTAATACGATCAGGATAGTATCAGGATGATTTGTGGTAATGGAATTGGCGATCTTCTGCAAAAGTACCGTCTTGCCGCTGTAAGGCTGGGCTACGATCAAGCCGCGCTGGCCTTTGCCTATGGGAGTAAGCAGGTCCATAATACGCATGGATATCTCATTGGGGGCGGTCTCAAGGTCAAAATGCTCATGCGGATATATAGGAGTAAGGTTATCAAAGAGGACTTTTTCCTTTGCCTCCTCTGGATTCTCGAAGTTTACCGCTTCCACTTTCAGCAAGGCAAAATACTTCTCTCCCTCCTTGGGCGGACGTATCTCGCCGCTGACGGTGTCCCCGGTCCTTAAGTCGAACTTGCGTATCTGCGAAGGAGATACATAAATATCGTCGGGGCAGGGCAAATAGTTGTAATTAGTAGAACGCAAGAATCCGAAGCCTTCGGGAAGTATCTCCAATACCCCCTCCCCGAACATCAAGCCTTCTTTCTCTGCCTGACCCTGCAAGATCTTAAAGATCAGGTCCTGTTTCCTTAAGCCGGATACGCCGTTGACATTGAGCTCTTTGGCTTTCTTGTTCAACTCGTTGATCTTCATGTCCTTTAATACGCGTATGTCTAATTTTTCCACAACATCCTCCTTATTGCCTGCACCTGCTTTTTTGTCTGTTTTATCGTGCCGCTGTTATCTATTATAAAATCCGCCAAACGGACTTTCTGGTTCTGCGCCATCTGCGCATTTATCCTTTTTAATATGCCCTTTTTATCAAGAGACGTTTTGCTCATCAGCCGTTTTATCTGCTGCCTGCGGCCGATCCTGACTACGATCACTTTATCTACCGCCTTGCTCAAGCCCGCCTCGATGAGTAAAGGCGCATCCAGCACAATAATGCCCCGGCGATAACTCCTGACCTTGCGCTTAATAATACGGATAACCTCGGGGTGAATGATAGTATTCAACTTATGCAGCAGATTCTTGTCTGCAAATACGGCTGCGCCGAGCTTGCGGCGGTCAATAGCGCCGTTACTTTTTAAAATATCGGCGCCAAAAACCCGTATCGTCTTTTTATAAATCCTGCTCTGCGGAATAAGCAAATCCCGTGCAATCTTATCCGCATCGATCACCCTGGCTCCCCAGGAACGCAGGATCCCGCTAACGGTGGTCTTGCCGCTGCCGAAACTGCCGGTCAGCCCGAGGACTATTTTTTTCTTATTTGGCGCAAATCTTTCCATATAACCGGATGTATCCCCGCGCGGATTCAGCCCAGGAAAAATCGCACTGCATACCGGCGCGCATGAGCTTATCCCAATTCTTGCCGTTCTTAAATGCCTTTATGGCATTTTCTATCGTGCGGATCAGGGCATCTTTTTTATATTCGTCAAAGATGAACCCGTTGTTTTTGTTTACGGTATCCGCCAGGCCCCCGGTCTTAAACACAAGCGGTATTGTCCCGTATTTAAGGCTGATAAGCTGGCCCAGTCCGCAAGGCTCGTATTTTGACGGCATAAGGAACACGTCGCTTCCCGCGTATATCTTATGGGCGAGCGCATCGTCAAATTTCAAATGCAGGGAGATCACCTTAGGGTACTTTTTTACTATATCTTGCAGCAGGACATGATATTTTATGTCCCCGGTGCCCAGTATCACCATCTGCAAATCCAGGTTACAGATATGGTCAATAGCCTCGGCCAGGATATCAAAACCCTTTTGCTCTGCGAGCCTGGACACTATGCCGAAAAGCGGTATATTCTTTTTAAGAGGGAGGCCGCAGAACTTCTGCAGGTCCTCTTTATCTGCAGCCTTTCCTTTTATGTCTTTGGCACAAAAGCGAGCGGCAATGAACTTATCCGTTTCCGGGTTCCAGATGGAATAGTCCAGCCCGTTAAGTATGCCAAAGAGCGATTTGGAGCGTTTGCTCAAGACGCCTTCCAGGCCGAAGCCGAATTCTTTTGTCTGTATCTCTTTGCTGTAAGTAGGGCTGACCGTATTTACCAGGTCCGAAAAAACTATCCCGCCTTTAAGAAGATTTACTTTATCATAAAATTCCAGCTTCTCCATATTAAACAGGCTCCAGTCAAGCCCCAGCTTAGGGAACTGCTCCTTGGGAAATAACCCCTGGTAGCCGATGTTATGGATAGTCAGGACTGTCTTTATATTCTTATAGAATGGGTCGGCCGCATAATTTGTTTTTAAATATACCGGTATAAGCGAGGCCTGCCAGTCATGCACATGGATGATATCGGCTTTAAAATTTATTTCTTTCAGTAAATCCAGCCCCCTGCGGCAATAGTAAGAGAACCTGTCCAGGTTATCCGGGTAATCCCCGTTCTTATCCGTATAGAGGTTATCCCGGTTAAAATATTGCTCATTTTCTATAAAATATACCTTTACGTTTTTACCTGTGACCGCATAGGATATGCCCGGTTTTAAACGGCTTAGTTTAAATTTTGGCTCCTGTATGGACTTGTACCTTGGCATAACAACAATCACCTCCTGGCCTTCTTCTTTCAATGCCAGGGGCAGGGCGCCTGCCACATCTGCCAGTCCTCCTGTTTTTGCAAACGGCACCACTTCTGAAGCGCAGATTGCTATTTTCATTTGACCTCCTCCATATCTAACCAGTTTTTACCCTTTTTTATAATCACGATTATCGGCACATCCAGCTTCAATGCATTCTCCATCCTCTGCCTGACTAAAGGCACAAAATCCGCTTTTTCTTTATCAGGCACATCAAAGACCAGCTCATCGTGTATCTGTATGATCAGCCTTGACCCCAGGCGTTTCTCTTTAATCTCGTTGTGTATCTGAATCATGGCCAGTTTGATCAGGTCGCTGGCCGAGCCCTGGATAGGCGTATTTACTGCCTGGCGCTCGGCAAACTGCCTGATCATCTGATTTTTATTATTGATGTCCGGCAGGTACCTTCTCCTGCCCAGGATAGTGGTAACGAAGCCTGAGTCTTTTGCCTTTTGGATCTGCTCATGAATGTATTCTTTAACTTTAGGGTAGCGCAAAAAATAAGCGTCGATAAACCCCTGGGCCTCTTCCAGCGATAACCCCAAGTCCCTGCTCAAGCCGTAAGAAGTCAGGCCGTAGACAATGCCGAAATTGACTCTCTTGGCAACTTCCCGCATAGGATCGTCAACATCCTTCTCTTTTATACCGTAGATCAAAGCGGCGGTGGCTTTATGGATATCCTTACCCCCTCTGAATTCCGCAATCAGGTTCCTGTCCCCCGATATATGCGCCAAAACCCTGAGCTCTATCTGCGAATAATCGCAGGATAGAATCCAGCTATCCTTCTCCAGCGCGATTATCGCCTGCCTTATCTTTCTGCCTATCTCGGTCTTCACCGGTATATTCTGCAGATTGGGGTTGGTGGAACTGAGCCTTCCGGTCTCGGTAGCCGCCTGGTTAAAAGAAGCATGCACCCTGCCTGTTTTCGGATCGATCAGCTGCGGCAGACTGTCCACATAAGTCGATTTGAGCTTGGTCAACTGCCGGTATTCAAGCAAGATAGCGGGTAATTTATGCGAAGAGGCCAATGCCCTTAATACTTCCTCGTCGGTAGAAGGGCCGGTTTTGGTCCTTTTAACTACCGGCAACTTTAATCTTCCAAAAAGCACTTCGCGCAACTGTTTCGGAGAATTAATATTAAACTGGCATCCGCTTATCCCGTAAATATCCTCGACCAGTTTGCCCAGCCTTTTTTCCAGCTTCTGCGATAAATCTTTCAGCAAATCCACATCCAATTTTATACCCGTCAACTCCATCTCCGCCAGCACTTCAATAAGCGGCATCTCGATGTCCCTGAAGAGGCCAATCAGAGATTTATCGTTCAGCTCATTTTCCAGGCGCGGCTTTAATTTTACTATTAAACCGACGGCTTTTCCGGCGCAGGTATCCTGCGTGACGAAATCCTGCGGCAGGTAATCCCAGGCTATCTCGTTAAGGCTGTATTCGGGCCTGGAAGGATTGAGAAGATACGCTGCCAGCATTGTGTCAAAATACATCCCGTCTAAAACTATGTTTTCTTTTGCCAGGGCCACTTTCGTCTTCTTAAGGTCGTGGCCGGTCTTGCGGACCATGCGGTCGGCTAAAATCGCGGCGCTATTACCGCCGAAGCTATCCAGACGCAGGATATCATCCCCGGTAGAAAAAAGCATATCGCTGCTGCTGGAGCCATATAAGAATAATTCATCTCCTGGTTTAAGTTTTTCTTTCAGCTGCTTCTGGCTGATTGCCTCCGGAATACGGTCCCCAGCATCTGCTTTAGGAACGCCCAGGTCTTTGATGAATTTTTTGAATTCCAGGTATTTAAACAGCCGGAATAACTCTTTATGGTCGGGCTCGCCGACCTCTATCTTTTCCGGCCTGAAATCCAGGTCCAGGTCATCGTTTAATAACACCAGTTCCTTATTCAGGATTATCTTATCGGAATTGCTTTTAACCGCGTTTCTTATCTTTTCGGATTTTATCTTATCGGCATCACCCAGCATTTTTTCCACAGAGTTAAAGGACTGAATCAGGCTAACGGCCGTCTTTTCACCTATGCCGGGGATGCCCGGTATATTATCCACGTCATCGCCCATTAAGGCAATGACATCGGGTATCTGCTTCGGCAAAAGGCCGTAACGCTCAAATACCTTCTTTGCGTCATAACTAGTGCCTTCGTCTTTGTAGGGGCTCAATACCGTCGTCTTCTCATCCACCAGCTGCAGCATATCCTTATCAGAGCTGACGATGGTCACCGCAAAGCCCTTCTCTTTTGCTTTTTTGCTTAAAGTGGCGATAACATCATCGGCCTCAAATCCTTCCTTTTCAAATATGGCCATCCCGTAAGCGGATACTGCTTCCTTGATCAAAGGCAATTGGCTGGAAAGACCCTCAGGCATGGCCGGACGGTTGATCTTGTATTCGGCAAACTTCTTCTGCCTGAAAGTATCCCTGGAAACATCAAAACAGACCGCCACATAGCGCGGCTTCTCTTCCTTTAATATCTTATTCAATATGTTTATAAAACCGTATATTGCGCTGGTGGGTTGGCCGAAACTGGTGGCCAGCCCCGGGAGCGCGTAAAAAGCCCTGTAGCAAAAAGCAGTAGCATCAATCAGATATAGCCGCTTAGCGTTCATCAACTAATACATGGAGTTCAATTTAATAGGGGGAGGAAACTTAAAATTGTGGTTTTTACCTTGATAATAACTTTCTCTGGAGCTCTTCAATAAACATATCTATATCGGTATTCGAGGGGTCCAGCTGCTTGGCTTCTATTGCCTGTCTTAAAGCAGTATAATAATCTCCTTTTTGATAACTTTGTTTTGCCTTATTGATATAGTCTTTGGAAGCGTTCTGATTGTCCTTTTGTATTTTTTTAAACGGCGGCTCTTTTTCTTTCTTTAAGCTGGATAGATTAGCCGATACGTCCTGCATAAGTTCAAGGATCTCCTGTTCCCGGGAAGAGGTATCCGGCTTTTTGCCTAAAACCAGGAGTATGTCTTCAAAGCGGTTCCTCGCTTTTTCCGTCCAGGGGTCTCCGGGATCGCCAAACTCCGCTCTTTTCTGCCAGAAAAATGCAGCCTGGTCAAGCTTACGCTGGCTTTCATATAGCATCGCCAGATTAGCGTAAGGGCTTAAATAAGACGGGTCTATATTTATGGCCTTAATATAACTCTCTTCTGCCCGGTCAGGCCAGCCTTGGGCTTCATAAATAATACCCAGGTCATTATAGGCGATCGCATATGCCGGATCCAGTTCAATGGCTTTCTGATAGAACGCCATTGCGCTTTCCAGGTCACCGATGCTCTGCAATTGCAACCCCTGTTTGCGGTAGAGCCGGGCCTGTTCCTGCATAATGCCTGATTTACCTTTTCTGACGGGGGTATCTTCAGAACCACCTTCCCTTGGGCCGGGCCTTCTTCCTTTTTTTACTGCGGGGGTATCGTTATTTTCAAGATAGCCGTAATTACTTGTAGCGGCAGCGGCTGTGTCCTGAGCAGAAAAAACGGGGTTGGCTCCCAATATAAATACTATGATGAGAATTATTTTTTTCAGGCTGTTTTTAAAGGCGGGGTTGGGCATATCTATTTTAAATTATTATACATATGAAAAAACCCGGGGTCAAGAAAAAAGTTAAACCAACGGCTCCATGGAAAGAGCGGGGTGTTTTACTTTCTGTAAATATTCCATCAGTTCTTCGGAAGTAGTGGCCTGGGTCTCATCAGCTATCTTGTCCAATAAATCCGGCTCTCCTATTTCCTGGCAGCGCTTTTTTAATTTATCGCCCAAGGCCTCCTTTAACTCTTTGGGCATCCAGACCAGGCGCCTCAGGACTCCTTCTGCGCTGATAAATTTTTTACTGGCCAGATACAACTTGCCCACGCCCAGGAAACCCGGGGTCTGCACCCCGCCTCTCACTGAGCCGGCTAAAGTGGTAAAGCTCATGCCGCAGGGGGTCATCCCCGCGTAATCCCGGTGCACGATCATTACGCCGTTGGCCTCTGGTATTATGGCCAGGATACATTCAAAGCAGCCGCAGGATGACTGCGGAGAATCCATCAAAGAATACATGCTCACTTTTTCTATGGTCTTATTGGACCTGTTGTGCATAAAATCATTGACATTCTTCCATTGCCCTAATCTGGGGTCAAGCACATCCCCTTTTAATATGGGCTGATTTGGTCCGGTCGGCGTGATTTCATAAGAAGCCTTGGCGTCAAGCCAGGAATATGCCCCGCATAAGCCTAAACGCTCGGGAGTAACAATGCAGACGTGGTTGGGGGCAAATGACTGGCACAGGAGGCAGGAATAAAACGTATCCACGCTTTCATCGCTCATACCGCTGATGCGCTCATCGCGCTCATTGTAAGCCTTTATTGCTTGCGGAGAGAGTCTTTCTACATCTTCGGTCAGGGTATAGATCTTTACCTGCACCTTATCTACTATAGCGCTGTAATCCTGATGCAGCATGGCATGCAGGATAACGCCGAAGTGCTTAAGGCGGAACCCCTTATTGAATGCATCCCTGGATATCCTTATCCAGTTCATATCCCTCTGGCCGATATGCATTATGCCCATGGCGTAGTTAATAAACCGGTGGATCTGGCGCTCCAGGATCGGCTCAAAATCCTTCTGCATTTTCCTCCCCGCAACCTCTACGACGATCGCCAGGGGCATTGATCTTTTGCCTGCCTCTAAGACGTCTATGTCCGGGCCGATCAATTCAATCTTGCCGTCTTCGACTTGCGCCGAAGGCCTGGTGATTAGGTATTCAAAGGCGCTGCTTGATTTTCCGCCGAATTCAACGTGCAGCTGTTCTTTTCTGACGCGCTCTCCTTCAAAAGCCGCGGCGTAAGGCAGGGGAATGTCAATATTTGTAACTTTTACTTTTAGGCCCCTGGCCTCTATGCATTTACCCGCCAACTTTTTATAATCCTTTTCCGTAACCAGGGCTTCATAAAGGGTAGTATCGATTTTTCCTAACTGCGGCACATCCAGGTCCGTGATAATGGGAAAGCCCATTGCCAGGACCCCCAGGCCCGTGGCTACCAGGATCTCGTCAATATGGCCCAGGAGCACTACAAACGCCGGGACTTTTTCTTTCGTATAATTGAGTATGTTCTGCCACTGCCCGCTTTTAAACCCCCCGTACATAAGCGGGGCCCTGACTGCCCAGTTCACAGCGTAAATCGCCGAAAGATAATCTTCGCCTAAAGGCACGATGTAATCTTCCAGGCCCAGCGCGATATTCTTATTCTCCAGCTGCTGCTTAAAGCTCTTTCCGTTGATGTTTCCCGCCAGCAGGCTGACAATACTCTTGCTTTGCAGGTCTCTTACCAGCTGCACCGCGGAATCTTCGTCTTTTGCCGGCCCCAGTATCACCGCGATGCCGGCTATCCTGCCGTCCACAAGTTGGATCCCCAGCGAGCGCAAGAGCGTATCCGGCAAGAACCCCGCAAAACCCTGCTTGGGGTGTTCTTTATTCAGGCATTTAATAGCAGCCAGCATCTCTTCGCAAAGGAGTGTGGCAATACCCTTATTTAAAACCCCGCCTAAGGCGTCAAGCTTAAACCCGTTAGAGGCGGGCTGGTTATCATTGAGTTTGCGGATTTGGCCTAAAACATCCTGGCAATCGCTCAAAGTTTTTGCTTCTTTTTTTAATAAGGCGTTTATCAAAGGCAGGTAATAGTTGGTCTGCTCAAAAGTAACTGCCTGATTTGCGCCCTTATCCTTTATGGCTTTTTCCAAGGTGTCCGCCGTTAACTTTATTACGTCCTGCGCACCTTTTGTGCCTAATTGAACCAGTACTTCCGACATTGTTTCCTCCTAAACATTGTTGAGCAAATTTTGCGCGGCTAAAATGCCTTCTGCGGCTGCCTCATCCCAGGATTTAGCCCCTGCCAGAACTCCGGACCTGGCTGCGACTGCGCCGCAGGCAAAAATATTATCCATATTTGTACGCATCTTATCATCCACTATAATATAACCGTTCTCGGTCTGGATCTCCGTATCCTTTAAGAAAGAGCTAGAAGGCATGTAATTATCCGTAAAGACTGCCAGGGATATGCCGATGACTTTTCCGCTGGTCAACTTCAAAGCCTGCAATTCCCCTTCGCCGATAAATTCACCCGGCTCCAGGCCGTTGATCAACTCTATTTTCTCATTGGGAGCAGCAGAGTCTAACGCCGACTGGGAAACAACCTTTACCTCTTTGCTTTTAGCGGCAATAACCTCGGCAAGCTTCAAAGAAGCTTGAGTATTGCCGATAACAGATACGGTATGGGCAACCATTAATTTCTCCATGATCTCTTTTGTATCCTTGAGGCTGTAAAATGCCGCTACGCCGTCTTTGCTTTTGCCGGGTATGTCCGGGACCTCTATTTTCCTGCCTGAAGCAATGATCAAATGGTCATAGTCAAGCCGGCTATTGTCTTTTAAGCCTACTTTCCGCTTTCTGGTGTCTATCCTATATACCTGCTGTCCGGCAAGGAAATTTACGTTGTTCTTGCGGTAAAATTCAGCGTCTGCCAGAAAAAGCCCGCTCTCCGGGATACTGCCGCTTAAATAATCAACCAGCAAACTCCTGTTGTAAGCCGGATATTCTTCTTCCGAAATAACGGTTATTTCATGGCCTGAAGAACTGTTGACTAAAGCCTGACAGGCAGAAAACCCCGCTGCAGAATTACCGATGATGATTATTTTTGGCATAGTTATAAAGCCGATGCATCCAGGACTTTAGGCACTACCTTGTCCCAGCCGGTAGGCATAATGTGGATCCCCCGGCACATGGGTTTTAATTCTTTGATCAGACGCGAGGCAATCTCCACTGACTGCGCCACT
>JAQTNM010000026.1 GCA_028713875.1 Candidatus Omnitrophota bacterium
GGGGAATCAAGAAACGGCCTGGAGACGCTGGCGTCGGAAGGCCCGTCGTTACATATGCCGCTTAACGGCTTCAGGACAGAACCGCCCTGCACCTCATGGTCATACTGCCGGATGATCCATTCCTTGGAACAGATATCATAATGCGAAAGCAATTTTAAAAGATGCGGGGTAAGGTTCCCCGGACACTTGGATTTCGGCTCTTTGTGCCTGGTTTGTATAAAAATCGCTTTTTTCTCTATCTGCGGCAGGCCTTCGTGTAAAAAATACATATCTAAATCGCAGACCTGATTACCCTCATAAAAAAGTTTCAGCTTGCCGGTATCCGTAAATTTACCGATTACCGTGGCTTCAACGTTTTCCCTCGCAAAGACCTCCAGAAGCCTGGCTTTATTTTCCTTGGGCACTGCCAGGACCATTCTCTCCTGGGATTCCGAGATCCAGATCTCGCTATATGAGAGCCCCTGGTATTTTAAAGGGACCTTTTCCAGATAAACCTCTGCGCCTAAGTCCTGGCCCATCTCACCCACGGCGCTGGATAACCCGCCTGCGCCGCAGTCGGTAATTGCGCTGTAAAGACCCTGGTCGCGGGCCTGCAGTATGGTATCCACCATTTTTTTCTCCTGAATAGGATTACCTATCTGCACTGCGCCGCTGGATACGGTCTCGGATTCATGGGTAAGCTCTCCAGATGAAAATGTCGCTCCGTGTATGCCATCCCTGCCGGTGCGTCCCCCCACTACCACTACTAAATCCCCTGGCCTGGCTTTCTTAAACGATTTGTCCTTAGGCATGATCCCCACGGTACCGCAATACACCAGGGGATTGCCGACAAAGCGCTCATGGAACAATACCGCTCCGTTTACCGTGGGAATGCCCATTTTATTGCCGTAATCGCGCACCCCGCTGACCACGCCTTTCATTACCCGCTTAGGATGGAGCGCACCCTGCGGCAGTTCGCTAAAAAGGTGTTCAGGCAGGCCGAAACAGAACACATCCGTATTCAGTATGGGTTTTGCGCCCAGCCCTGTGCCCAGGGGATCGCGGATAACTCCTCCGATACCGGTATTGGCACCGCCAAAAGGCTCCAGGGCCGAGGGATGATTGTGCGTCTCTACCTTAAAACACACGTTGTATTTATCGTCAAACCTGATCACCCCGGAATTATCTTTGAACACCGATACGCACCAGGGCTTATCCAGTTCCCTGGTCGCCTTCATTATGGTTGATTTCAAAAGATTGTTTATCAGCTTTGTTTTGCGTTTGGTTTTAGGCCCGGACAGTTTTTCGGTATATCTTATTTTACCTCTAAAGGTCTTATGCCAGCAGTGCTCAGACCAGGTCTGGGCAATGGTCTCTAATTCGCAGTCAGTAGGGTTCCTGCCCAGGCTGCGGAAGTATTCCTTTATCTTTAACATCTCGTTAAGGTTAAGGAACAGCTGCCCTTTTTGACTTATTTCCTGTAATTTCCTTCCGGATACAGACGATAAATCAACGCGGATAAGTTTGAAATCGTACCTGGCTTGTTTAATAGCATGTGGTTGCTGGTTGCGGCGCTCAACGATATGCTGGATTAACTTGTTGTAAAGCAATTTCTCACAGATGGTTTTCAGCTGTCCGGCATTAAGCCTGCCCCTCAAGACATATTTCCTGGCAGTCTTGACGGAACTTGCCCCCTCAATGCCTAAATCCTTTATGCCTTTAAGCGTAGATTCCTCTACCGGATCCATTACTCCGGGATTATAAGCGACTTCTACTATAAACTGGTTCTGCTTGCTGGTAGTTTCGGGCTGGTTGACGGAATAACCCTGGGCGACATTATCTGTAAGAAGCCGGGAGCAGATCTTCTCGAGCTGGACTTGCGGGATATTGCCTTCGATGATATAAACCTGGATAAAAGATACGCTGGTGACGCAAGATATGCCTAAATCCAGGATATCCTTTTTGATCCCTTCTCCGACAGAATCAAAAATACCGGTTTTATCTTTTACTTCGATGTGCCAGGGCATGGAAACGGGGGAAAAACTGTTTTAATTAAGGCCGACTCGTTTGTAGATTTTTTCTACGTTGCGCAGGTAATAATCCAGGTCAAAAATCTTGTCAAGCTGTCCCCGACTTAAGATTTTGGATACCTGCGGGTCAGCTAAAAGCGCTTCTTTGAACTGCACGTTCTCTCTCCAGGTCTTCAAAGCCAAGCGCTGCACGATATCATAAGCTACGTTGCGCTTCAGGCCTTTTTCCATCATAGCCAAAAGCACTCTTTGCGAGAATATCAAACCGCGCGTTTTGGCAAGGTTGACCAGCATATTCCCGGGATATACGGTCAGGCCTTCCAGGACCTGGATAAATTTATTCAGCATATAATCTAAGAGGATGGTAGAGTCAGGCATAACCACCCTTTCTGCCGAAGAATGGCTGATATCGCGCTCATGCCACAAGGCCACGTTTTCCATGGCGACCAGCGCATTGCCGCGCAAAACACGGGAGAGGCCGCAGATCCTTTCGCAGATCACTGGATTACGCTTATGCGGCATGGCGGATGAACCCTTCTGCCCCTTGCCGAAAGGCTCTTCGGCTTCCTGCACTTCTGTTTTTTGAAGGTGGCGTATTTCAGTGGCGAATTTCTCCAGGCTTGATCCGATAACGGCCAGGGTCGCCATATATTGGGCATATACATCCCGCTGTATGACCTGCGTGGAAATATTCGCGGGCCTTAAACCTAGTTTTTTACAAACATATTCCTCAACGCGCATGTCAACGTTGGCGAAAGTGCCTACTGCCCCGGAGATCTTGCCGACGCAGGCCTCTTCCTTAGCCTGCTGCAGCCGGATGAGATTGCGCCTGGTCTCATCAAACCAGAGCGCCATTTTAAGCCCGAAGGTGGTCGGTTCGGCATGCACCCCGTGGGTGCGGCCGATGCAAACCATATCCTTGCATATCTTTGCCTTTTTCGACAGCAGGACGCTCAATCTCTTCAAATCATCCATAAGAATCCCTGAGGCGGCCTTTAATTGCACCCCCAGGGTCGTATCCAGGATATCGGAAGAGGTCAAGCCTAAATGCAGGTATTTGGCATCAGGCCCAATATTTTGGGCTATATTGTTTACAAATGCCACTACATCATGTTGTGTTTTTTCTTCTAGTTTTTTGATCGCCCGCAGGTCAAATTTGGCTTTCTTTTTGATTCTTGCTGCTGCGGCCTTGGGGATTTTGTTCTGGATGGACAAAGCCTGAAGGGTGAGTATCTCTATATCCAGCATGGTCTTGAATTTAAACTCATCCTGCCAGATAACGGACATCTTAGGTAAGCTGTAACGTTCGATCATGTCGGGTCCTTTTTAGAGATATTTATTATAACAGAAATTCGGATTTTGGCAAATAAAAACCTGGGGAGAGTTAAATAAAGCGGGTTGGGGCGCAATGGCGCGTGAATTTCCTAATATTGAGGAGGGTTAGAATAACAGACCGAGCCCCCAAAGCATTTGCTCCAGTCATCAGTATAGGTACAACACCACTGTAGTGATTCAGAAGCCGGATAATATAAAATATAATAGAGGTAACCCCTGGAGGCGTCCGGGGTCTTTCCGCCGCTGGTACACCTGTCGGCGCCCATCACCACATAATCCGCCGCCGTATAGGATCTGAAGTACTTGTAGTAACCGCTGGATGTACAGGTATTATCTGTCCCCAAGTCGGCATTCGAGAGGCCGCTCAGCGAACCATGCTTCAAGTAATATTCCGTGACAAGCTGACGCATATTGCCTATGCGCACCTTAGCTTCGGCCCGACGCATAGTCTCTACTACTTTGTCGTATTGGGTAAAGCCTAAAGTGGCCAGGATTCCTAAGATGACAATGACTACGATGAGTTCCAGTAGGGTGAAGCCACGCTTCTTTTTCATTCTTGGTTTAGTTTTCCTTGAATACTGTTCAATACCAAAGCTAACGGTGATACCGTTTTCCTGTTACTATCATGGCCCCATATCAGTGATAAAAACCCCTGTTTCAATACATAGACGCAAAGCATATACCGAGGATGCGTTTGGCGATTTCCCACCCGCTGTACAGCGGCCAGCATACAAGTATGGCGTATTGCCGGGACAATTACCTGGATTGGTGCTGTAACTATAGACAAAATAATTGGTGGATACACAGGAGGCAGGGGCATCTACGGCTAAGTTTGCTATATTTGTATATACGCCGTAGTCTAACTTATAAGTTATTTCGGCAGTACGCAGTTGACCAAGGATTACCTTTGCCTCGGCAGTTCTACCTTTTTCTACCACCTTGGTGTATTGCGTAAAACCCAACGTGGCAAGAATGCCTAGAATTACGATGACAATGATTAATTCTAAAAGAGTAAAGGCTTTTTTCAACTCTGGCAGCTCTCCTTATTGAGTTTCATTTTACCCTCCCGGAGTTTTATTGTCAATATTGAAGACTAAAAATGAAAAATCCCCCGGGCTTTATTTTGACTAAAGCCCGGGGGATAATCCGGTATTAAATACTTCTAAAGGCTTACTTTATTACGCGCACATTCACTGCGCGCGGGCCTTTGGGAGACTTCTCTACTTCAAACTCCACTTCCTGTTCTTCGTTCAAAGCGTCAAATTGCACGTCTACGAGGCTGCTCTGATGAAAAAACACTTCCCTGCCGTCGGTGTCGCTGATAAAACCGAAACCCCTCTCGCGCACCAGTTTCTTTATCTTGCCTTTATGCATTTTGTTCCTCTTTTCCGTAAAAAAATAAGGCCCGGATTGTCGCCCGGGCCTTATCCTGTTTTTTAGGTTACAACTTTGTTACCTTTGTGGCCTGTTCGCCTTTGGGACCTTTTTCAATCTCAAACTCGACTTCCTGGCCTTCCTCTAAGGTCTTATAACCTTCACCCTGAATCGCGCTGTGATGCACGAATACATCGCTGCCGTTCTCAGGAGTAATAAAACCATAACCTTTTTGGTTGTTGAACCACTTTACTTTGCCTTTTGCCATTATTCACTACCCTCCTTTCCACTAAAGTATTATAGTAAATAATGGCAGAAAACAAAAAAAACCGCAAGGGCGAGACTTTCTCTGCCTTACGGCTTAAGACTTCTTTCTCCCTTATTTACTACTATGTTCAGGGAGAATAATACACTATTTTTTGCGTTTTGTCAACTAAAAAATTTACCCTGCGCATTTCTAAAAGACGCAGGGTAAATTGGTTGCGGGGGCAAGATTTGAACTTGCGACCTTCAGGTTATGAGCCTGACGAGCTACCAGACTGCTCCACCCCGCGAATTTTCTATAATATTAACCAATGCTGCCGGGGATACTTAATCTGAGGGCTCAGGGACTATCCTGATAGGCACCTCGCCTTTACGGACAAGGCCCATTTTTTCCCTGGCGATCTTTTCCTGGTAAATGGGATCGTTTTCTATGCGCGCTAATTCCTGCTGCAGCAGGGAATTTTCTATATTCAGGCGCTTTATCTTGTCTTCCAGGTCCCGGTTCCTGTCCTTTAAGTCCTGCAGCTTGGTGTAACCCGGCAAAAACATGATCAGCAGAAAAATGCTGATCCCGAAGAGCCAGAATGCCTTCCTTAATGCCGCCAGCATTATTTTTTCCAGAGCGTTCCGGCGTAAACTGCGGCCGAGCCCAAATCCTCTTCAATGCGTAACAGCTCGTTATATTTACAGATCCTGTCGGTACGGGATGCTGAGCCGGTTTTAATCTGTCCCACTCCGGTAGCCACGCTTAAATGGGCGATGGTCGTATCTTCGGTCTCTCCGGAACGGTGCGAAATGATCGCACGGTATTTATTTTTCTTGGCCAGGTTTATGGCTGCCAGCGTTTCGGATAACGAACCTATCTGGTTTACCTTTATCAGTATAGCATTGCCTATCTTCTGCGCAATACCTTTCTTGAAAATTTTGGGGTTGGTAACGAATATGTCGTCTCCGACCAGCTGCAGCTTTTGGCCCAGTTTTTCGGTCATCACCTGCCAGCCTGCCCAATCATGCTCTCCCAAGCCGTCTTCTACCGAGACCAAAGGGTACTTGCCCGCCCAGCTATCATAAAGAGATATTAAATAGGCAGAGTCCTTCCTGGACTTCTCAAACTGGTATGCCCCATCCTTATAAAAAGAGCTGGCAGCGCAGTCCAAGGCCAGGCATACATCCTTGCCCGCCTTATAGCCGGCGTTATCTATTGCCTGCAGGATTAAATCCAGGGCTTGTGCGTCTGAATCCAGGCTCGGGGCAAACCCGCCTTCATCCCCTACGGAGGTAGACAGCCTCTTGGATTTCAACAGAGCTTTCAGGCTATGGAATACTTCCGCGCCACTCCTTAAGGCCTCGCGAAAGGTAGGCGCTCCGAGGGGCACGATCATAAATTCCTGTATATCGAGATTGTTATCCGCGTGCATCCCCCCGTTTAAAATATTCATTAAGGGCACCGGCAATATATTTGCCTTTGTCCCGCCCAGGAATTTATACAAGGGTTGTTTCTTGGAGATGGCTGCGGCCTTAGCCACTGCCAAAGATACCCCCAAGATAGCGTTGGCGCCTAACTTTGATTTATTCTCGGTGCCGTCAAGATCAATTAACAGCTTATCAATCTTGGCAAAATCAGGGCTTAATCCCTTTATTTTTGAGGAGATTACGGTATTGACGTTATCTACCGCCTTTAAAACTCCTTTACCCCCATACCTCTTTTTGTTGCCATCCCTTAACTCCAGAGCTTCCTTTTCTCCTGTAGAAGCGCCCGAAGGCACTGCCGCGCGTCCCAGGACCCCGGAATCAAGGATACAGTCCACCTCTACCGTGGGGTTACCCCTGGAATCCAGGATCTCCCTGGCTAAAACTCTTTTGATCTTTGCCATGACTCTCGCTCCTTAAACAAACGCTGCCTCTTCAAGCAAGACATACCCCTGGTGCTTATGGCTTGCTTGACTCCGCGCCCTGCACGGAGGTTATGCTTCATGCTTGTTTACTCCGCGCTATGCGCGGAGCTTTAGTTTAGATAATATGACCGTTATTAAATCGGTAAAAACTATATTATACACACTAAAGTGACCCGGTCAAGGAAAAGATTTAAAGATAAGCGGGGTAAGTTGGTGAATTATCTAGAGGTAAAGTCGTTAATAACCTGCATCACTGGCCCATGCCCCAGTCTCAATACATAAACGCATAGTGTATACCGAAGACGCATTGGGTGTTTTACCATTTGCTGTACAGCGATTAGCATGCACATATGGCGTACCCCCGCAGCCTGTAGACAAATTATAGCCATACCAGAAGTAATGGGTAGAGGTGCAGGACGTAGGCGCATCTACGGGTAAGTTTGCTATTGTGTTTGCGTATACACCGTGGTCTAAATTATAACTTATTTCGGCAGCGCGCAGCTGGCCCAAGATCGCCTTTGCCTCGGCAGTTCTGCCTCTTTCTACCACCTTAGTATATTGAGTAAAACCCAAGGTGGCAAGGATACCTAAGATGACGATAACAACAATTAATTCTAAGAGAGTGAAACCCTTTATCATCTATGCTTGCTTTCCCAAAAAACAAGCTCTAATTCAGCTTGATGACCGCCTCTATAATAATACTCTGCCGGGCTGCCAGGCTAATAACTCGTACTCAAGACTACTGCGCCTGTCGTCCAGTCAATCCCCATACTGACATAATATTGACTGGACCAATTGGGGGTCTTGCCGTCGGCAGTGCACCTATACGCATCATACCAGTTATACGGCTCCGAATAACCGCCGACTTGATACCTAAAATAATGCGTATTTCTGCAAGAACTGGGAATTTGATCTGCACTTGTTCCTATGTTAACATCAGCGTTCGCCATTCCGGTTACTGTGCCATTCTTAAACCAATAGTCATATGCAAATTTACGTATATCTCCTAAAATTGCCCTAGCTTCAGCTTGACGTCCCCTTTCCACTACTTTCGTATACTGGGTATAGCCTAGAGTGGCCAGGATGCCTAAGATAACAATTACCACTATTAATTCCAATAATGTGAAGCCTCTACCCATCCTTGTTTATCCCGCTATTAAAAAACCGTTAATAACCTGCATCGCTATTCCAGGTCCCGGCGTCAAGGCATAGACGCATAGTATATTCCGAAGGCCCATTGGGTGTTTTACCATTTGCCGTGCAGCGTTTGGCATATGCGTATACCTCTCCTCCGCAGGCTGTAGATACATAATATCCGCCGTAATAGAAATAATGTGTGGATGTACAGGATGTTGGTACATTTACGGCTAAATTGGCTATTGCATCAGTATAGTCGCCGTAGGTTAACTTGTAAGCCATTTGAGCAGTGCGCAACTGGCCGAGGATTGCCTTTGCCTCGGCAGTTCTGCCTCTTTCTACTACTTTGGTATATTGAGTAAAACCCAAGGTGGCGAGTATGCCCAAAATTACGATGACTACAATTAATTCTAGCAGCGTAAAGCTTCTTTTCATCCCTGCTTAGCTCCCTTTCAGGGGACAGCTTTAGTTCACTTTGAGAACCGTTCTTCTATAATTTAGACAACTTTAGTAAGAGCGAGCTCAGGAATTAATATACATTGGGGTTACACCACGGTTGAGAATTACTGGAGCCGTCAGCGTTATATTGGCATCCGCTGGTACCGCCACCCGTTACCCCTATATAAGTATAAGGGGTATACTCTATGCTATAATTGGGCATTTTGCCTCCGGCCGTACAACGGTAGGCATAGCAAAACATTACGACAGAGGAAGACGGCCAACAGTTGTAGCGGAAATAGTTAGTGCTAACACACGCAGAGGGGATCTGTCCGGAACCAGTACCTATGCCAAGGTCAGCATTAGTTAGGCCGGACAGCGAACCGCGTTCCAGATAATAAGCAACCGACTGAGTCCGTATATTGCCGAAAATCATCTTTACTTCAGCTACACGCGCCTTTTCCACCGTTTTTGTATATTGCGTATAGCCCAATGTGGCGAGGATACCCAAGATGACGATGACTACGATTAACTCTAAGAGGGTAAATCCTTTTTTCATCCTTGATTAACCCTTACTGCCAATAGTCTGCTATAATAATTACGGCCTGCACCAGCTTAAATCTAATCCGGTAACTGAATCCCAACACTTTAGTTCACCGCTTCCACTCGGTAATAACCCCATATATATCCAGTATTTATTCCCGCCTGAATAATTCGGCTGCTTCCCTCCCGCTGTACATCTAACTGCCGAAAGCTCGATATTAGGCGGAGAGGGAAAGAAAAACTGATAATAAAAATAGGTCGAACTGTTACAAGTATTAGGTAATTGGTCGCTGGAAGAACCTATGCCTAAGTCGGCAGCCGTTATAGTTGTGTAGGTGCCATTTTCCATATAGTAACCGATTGCATATTTACGCATCTTGCCTATATTAGCAACTGCTTCTGCTATGCGCATCTTCTCTGTTATTTTTGTATATTGCGTATAGCCCAACGTGGCAAGGATGCCTAAGATGACGATGACTACGATTAATTCTAGTAACGTAAAGCCTTTTTTCATCCTTGATTAGCCCCTCAGGGGAGCAGTTTTAGTTCGCCTTGAGAACAGTTCCTTTATATTTAGAAATATCAAAGTACTAATACCCTGAATCTATATCCCAAGTCCCGGTATCAAAACATATACGCACAAGATACTGCGAAGACACATCAGGCAATTTACCTCCTGCCGTGCAACGTGTGGCGTATGCGTATACCTCTCCTCCGCATTTTGAAGCAGCTACATTGTAGGCCCTATACCAAAAATAATGAGTGTTTGTGCAGGATGTGGGTGCATTTATACCTAAATCTGCTGGCGTAGTTGCAGTTGAGTAGTCGCCGTAGGTTAACTTGTAAGCCATTTGGGCAGCACGCAGCTGACCAAGGATCGCCTTTGCCTCGGCAGTCCTTCCTCTCTCTACTACCTTGGTGTATTGAGTAAAGCCCAGGGTAGCAAGGATGCCTAAGATGACGATGACTACGATTAATTCTAGTAACGTAAAGCCTTTTTTCATCACTATTTAGCTTCCTTTGAATTTGATTTTATACCCCTGCTTGTTTTGTGTCAAGGAGTGATTTCTGCGGATCCAGAGAACACAGGTAATATCTGAAGATGCGGCATGTGCCCGTCAGATTTGCGAGCGAACGGAGGTTTTAGCCAAAGCAGCTTGAGTGAACGAAGGGATCCGGACGCGAAAGCATCCGGGCGGCGAGGATGTTTGCCGCCCTTTTCAGAAATTATATCGTGAAAGGAAACCGACTTGAGCCAGAAAATCCTGCCACGTTCATGCTAGAAAATAGGGTTTGACTAACCCCATATGTTGTGTTATTTTAAGGTTTATAAAAAGGAGTTGGTATGAGCTGGAAAAAACTGAAGTTCTACTGGAAATTATATTGGATAAGGATAATCCTGGCCATAGTCTGCACGGTTATCTTTATACTGCTTAATCTCGTTATCATAGCCGGCCTGAAGGCCTGGAGAGAATCCGAATCTTACCTGCGCCAATCGCAACTGGCCACCGCTCCTTTACAGATGTTCATCTGGGGCGTAATGGGCATCATCCAGGGCACGGTCTATGTATTCATGATGTACTGGATGTTTTATAAAAGAGGCGCGACCAGCTTTACGCAGACAGCCAAAAAGTCAGTTGCCGGCTCAGAGTTAGGCATAACCTGGAATGACGTTATCGGTATGGATGAAGCCAAACAGGAAGCCCTGGAAGTAGTCAAGCTGATCAAGGACCGGGCCGAGCTGCAGCGTATCGGCGGAAAAATATTGAAAGGAATACTTATGCTCGGGCCTCCGGGCTGCGGCAAGACTTATCTTGCCAAGGCCGTGGCTACCGAAGCCGGGATGCCCTTTATTTCCATGTCCGGATCTGAATTTGTGGAAATGTTCGTGGGCGTGGGTGCCGGAAGGATCCGCAACCTTTTTAAACAGGCCCGCAATTTAACGGAATTACGGGGCGGATGTATTATCTTCATTGATGAAATAGACGCTGTGGGCGCCCAGAGATCCGCTGACAGCGGATTCGGAGGCCAGACCGAAACCAACACTACTCTCAACCAGCTATTGGTAGAGATGGACGGCTTGAAAGAAAAGGATTTTAACATCGTAATCATCGGCGCTACGAATATGCCCGAATATTTCCTGGACGCCGCACTTTTGAGGCCGGGCAGATTTGACCGTAAGATTTACGTAGATAAACCCAGCCTTGAAGACCGCCAGAAGCTATTCGCTTACTATCTTAAGGAAGTAAAATATGACCAGAATGACGTGAAGATCGACCGGCTCAGCCGCATCACCGTAGGCAACAGCCCGGCCGATATCGCCAATATCGTCAGGGAAGCCGCGCTAATTGCCGTGCGCAATAGCCGTCCGCTTATCACTATGAAGGATATCGACGATGCCAGGGAAAGGATCACTTTAGGCATTAAGCGCCGTGTAAAAATGAGCGAAAAAGAAAAATGGCAGACCGCCTATCACGAGGCAGGACATGCCATAGTTACTTACCTTCTTGTGCCCTCAAAAGACGTTTTTAAGATCACGATCACCCCCCGCGGCCATACCGGAGGAGCAACCTGGGTGCCTGAACGCGAAGAAACGCTTATTGAAGACCAGCAGCAGCTTATGAACGAGATCAGGATTTCTCTGGGCTCTTATGCCGCGGAAAAAATAAAGTTTGGATTCACTACTTCCGGAGTTGGAGGCGATTTTGCCAACGCCCTCTATACGGCGCACAACATGGTCTGGCGTATGGGTATGGGTAGAACCGGCATCATCGGCGATTTTCACGCGCTTGATTTCTACAGGCGGGTAGGCGGCCTGCCGCTTATCTCCGAAGAAAA
>JAQTNM010000027.1 GCA_028713875.1 Candidatus Omnitrophota bacterium
TTGCCTATAGTCATGAAATCATAGAGCTCTTTCTTGTTTAGCGGCTTTCTGCCGCGCACGCTTTCAAATATTTCAGCCCACTCCGGAAGATAATAATCCTGGACCTTACTCCAGACTTCTTTATCGCTGCGCCTGGTCTTCTCCTGCCATAAATTATCGTTTGCGGCCTCAACATTCTTTCTTGCTTCTCCGGATACAGTCGGGATATCTTTAGTCTGCACCACTTCCAGCTGGCCTTGATATTTATTGGCTACATCCAGCGCCATTTTAGCCAGCTGCTTCTTGCCAGGCCCTTTGCCGCCATGAGCGTCAACATAAGTGTAGTAAGTTTTTAACAGCTCTATAACCGGCTCCAGGTTTTTGGTCTTGACTATGCTGCCTGGCCTGCCTTCCCGGGTAACTATCTCTTTCCCCGGCCAGACGCCCGGTAAATGCATATACTGCCTGTCCTTAGTAACGCTTAAAGCCAAACCATACTGGTTATAATAATAATCAGTAGCCCGGTCAATTTTCTGGGCGCTTACCTGGTTAGTATCAATGTTAATAAGCGGCTTATAATACTCGGTGCGGATAAGCTGGCCGAAACGATTGACTTTTGTGCGCTGGCTGAGTGTCGGCTCATCGATAAACACCTGGACTCCGTCGCGGGCCAGAACATCAACCGCATCTTCCAGTTTTTTCTGGTACATGGACCTGGCTAAAAGAGAGAAAAACAAATTACCCGGTACAGGGTTAGATAACCCGGGTATGTCATCAATAAGCCGGGTAGCTATTGCAGCCCTGTCGCCCTCTTTCAATATGCCGCGGATGTTACCTGTGACGTCAAAGAGAGGATAGGCATTGCTATAAGTCTCGTAATCCTGAGGCGCGCCTGCTACGCTGGGATAATAAGTACTTTCAATTCCGGATGACATTCCGTGGTCACGCGCGTATTTTATGATCTTGCGGTCTTTCTCCTGTTCGGCTGCGGTTTTATTCTTGTCTAAACGCGTCAGTCCTTCAATGACCTGCCAATAAACATCGGAATCCTTGCCTTGTTTGCTGATATCCACCGGCGAAGATACAACCCTTCGGCGCACGCTATAATCTACTATGCCGCCGGCAATAATATCATTCAGGTCTACCGTGCCTTCTCCTCTGCCAAAAGCAGACCAGACATTATTCAATGCCTGGCCTATGGGAACCAGACCAAAAATAGCAGGCCTGTTGGTGAGGAAATGCGCCTGGGCTTCCAGCTCATTTATCTTCCTTTCTATGTACGGCTTGACTTCTACCAGCATAGTCTGGCTGACAATCTTGTGCGCATCCTGATTATCCAAGAAGTACATCCCTTGTTTTTCCGGATGAAGATTGGAATAAATGCGCAGTATCGTATCCCGCTGCTCCGCCATAGGCGCAAGCTCCTGCTGTGCCTCTTTAAGAGCGTCGTCTATGACCTTGATGCGGCCTTCATCTTTTTCCGCACGTTTCTGCTGAAGAA
This sequence comes from Candidatus Omnitrophota bacterium, assembly GCA_028713875.1. Taxonomy (GTDB): domain Bacteria; phylum Omnitrophota; class Gorgyraeia; order Gygaellales; family Profunditerraquicolaceae; genus JAQTNM01. Next base: position 1,481 of record JAQTNM010000027.1, read on the forward strand.
GGCCGGCAACTTTATCTTCCTGCTCTTTCAATTTATCCGCATCAAAATCGGTCAGAAGCTTCTTTAATCCGGTTATTTCTTTTTCCTTTTCCTCCGCTAATTTTTTGGACCTCATCTCTGTCGTGACAAACGCGGCATAAGAGCGGTAATCCGGGTCAACAAAAATATTGGAGAACCCTGCGGATAAGGCATTGGCCGCCTTATAGTCTGCCCAGCCGCCTATATTATTAGCCAAAGCCGAAGCCTCTGCCTGTATCGGCGTTGAGCCCCTGCCTACCGACTGGAACAGGCGGACCATCTTATCCTGCTCCTGCCAGCGGGCCTGAATAGCGCCTTGCCCCATCCCGGGATGGCGGTATGAATAACCCAGGGGAACAGTATCTATCGCTGCCTGCGTTAAAGTATGGATGACGTCTTCCTGCGTTGCTTCCATATAAATGCGCAATGCGCCCTTATCAGAAGCGTAGTGCTTTGAGTAATTTTCATCGGTGCCCGTAACCTCCGGCCTTGTGCCCACGAATGTATAATCTTTCAACTCTCCGCTGGAAATCTTCTCCAGCGCTTCTGCTCTCTTATACGCATATTCCTGATCGTCTTTATCCCGGAAAACATAAACGTCTTCCTTGGCTGTGCCGCTATCATACCTAAAGAGAGCGCTTGTCGCTCCGGTTACCAGGCTGCTTCCTGCCAGATGCAAGAGCTCATCCATTGCGTCCGGCTGCTTGATGTTGTTATTGCGGCAATAAAGCGCCCACGCCAGCTGGCTGCCTACGTTCATTGCCTCAAAGGAGAGCCGTTTGAACAGATAAACTCCTACAGACCCTGTGCCGGCAGTGCGGAAAGGATCTTTATGCACATCTTTATCTTCCTTGTCTTGAATCTTCTGCTGTAGCTCTTCAATGTTTTGTAGTTGCTCTCCTATTTTATAAATTTCTCCTTTAGTAAGAAATCTGGGGTTCTTCTCTAAATCCTGCGCCAACTCATCGATTGCTTGAGTCTTCTTGTTCAATTCTTCTCTTAGCCCTGGTAATTCTGCATCTTCGACACCCAGCGTCCAGAGATTGAACCTGTTTATCGCGTTCCAGTTGCTGAGGGCATCGGTGACAAAACCGCCGATGGCCCGGGCAACCGCCATCTTTGCGGCAGCCCTGAATATTTCGTCATTGTCTGAACCGGGTATGGCGGTCTTATATTTTAAAACCGTCAATACCCCGGCAGTAATTCCTGCCGACAGCAAGTGCCTTATCCCCAGCTCTTTTAATACCATTTTTCCGCCGGCCTGGAAAACATTATCATCGGAAATAGAATTGCCGTGAATATCAACCATCTCCCCGCCGCCGGTCATTGCCAGCACTGCCTGAAGCGCGATTAAATCCTGCTGGTATTTTATCAGGGCGCCATTGACTTCGTTCAGGTCAAGAAGCTCGCCTTTCAAATGAACGTAAGCCTTGAGCTTATCATCAGCTCCCTTAATAAATTCCAGATCATTCTTATTGATCGGCCCCATGGAGATCAATTCCTCCACGCTGATTTCCCGCTCTGAGCCGTCCGCTTTGTGTATTTTTACCTTCAAATCCTTGGCATTACGCAGCATTTCTTTATGTTCTGGGGTCAAATACCCGCCGACACCAGTGAAAGTATCTAAGTACTCATCCTTGCCTTCGGTGTCATTTTTATCTGTGACCAAGCCGGTAAAATCCTCAAAGAACCAGCCAAAAGCGCTTAAGAACGGGACGGTTAAATACATCCCCACATAATCCGCGGCGGCGTTGGCAAGGATAATGGCGATAGTCTCATCTGTATGGAATTTTTTCTCTAACCAGCCCTTAACGCCTTTATAAGTGATTAACTTTGCCGTGCCAAGCGCCAAATCCGAACAGAACTGGGGTATCATCATCAGCCAGTTGCCGGTCTTGGCATAGGTGTAATAAGGATTGCTGCTTGGCGTGCCCCAGGAGGCTTCAATTTCCGCCCACTTGCCTGCCGGGTCGGTAATAAGCTCGTAGATATCCTTGAGAGGCTCATAAATAAGGTCCTCCACAACATAACCTATAATGTCCCCCGCAACCGGGATACTCTTGATGATTGACCAAACATCTGTGAAGAAACCTGCCAGCGATTCCCAGAATGTCGGCGCAACAATAGGAGCAGGCGGCACAACAACAGGCGCAAGGGTTGCAGGAGGATTAATCTGGCCTCCTGGGATTTCCTGCACAGGCGTAGGCTCCACAGCCGGGGTATCAACAGCAGGTGCCGGATTAGCTGAAGGCTCTACGGAAGCATTGGGGGCGTCAATGTCAGGCGCCGCGTCTGTCGAAGAATCCAATGCGCTCTGAATAGTGCCTGCTAATAAAGTGGCAACTGTCCCGGCGAACATAGACCAAAATTCGCCTTTTGATACGGAGATACCGAAGATGTTGAACATCTCTTCTCCGTAGGAGTGGTACATAGTATTGTACAAAACCAGGTTGGTAATATCGGAGACTGCCGAGCCTACTGCTACGTAAGGCGCATTAGGGCCGGCGATAACGCAGGCTGCTGAAGTAGCAAAGCCTGCCAGAGCTCCATTGCCCCAACTTTCAAAACTGGATGTCTCGCCATAATTACCCGGCCTGGCCCAGGCGGGAGAACAGGTGTTTAATAAAAAAACGAGCGCAACCACTGCGCTCAGCCATTTTTGTTTTTTGAAAAAGGAGAAAAACGCACTCCTGTTTTCTTTCTGATGATAATCTTCTTTGGTTTGTTTTGTGATTGTCATCATAGTTTTAAAAAACTTTGAAAAAGTTTTATTTAAATAAAGAAATAAAAGCCGGGCTTCTTCTGCCCAGATTATTTTGAAGAAACTTTCTTATCTTATTTATGTTACGTCTAAATTATACCATACGATTAGAAGAAATCAACTAAATATAAGCTCAAAAAGATAGCGCTTTCTTTCCCGGCCTCCTTAACAATAAAACCCGGCCTCTTCAACATAAAAATGGCTTCTATTTTAGCTTTCAGGAAGCCAACAATCGTTTTAGAAAGCTAAGCATAGCTTATGAAGACGCCTGGTGCTTTAATCTTAAGACAGCCATCTGGAGCTACATGGGAACAGGAACCGGCTGTTGTTTGAATATCCGGCTTTTAAAGTTTTTAGAGATCCCTGGTGTGAGTCAAAATAGAATTAGTCAATTTTTCTCGAGTTATATTCAATAATTTTAAGATTGGACATTGTTGTATATGGTTTTAAGGCTAAAAAACCAACTTACATTTGTCCAATCTGGATTAAATTGAATTTAATCTATTATTTTTTAATATACGTGAATCCTATTGCCTGCGTTAAAGGAAACAGGTAATTTGAATTTGAGGCGTTTATTGTCAAAATTACTTTCTGTGTTTAATTTAGCTGGAATTAAGCAGGCAGGATAAAATCAAAATAAAACACATATTTACGACCTTAAATTTAAGGTTAATTATTGGCCTATTGTTACCCCCTGTCATTTGCCTCCCTGATTTTTCCAATACAATACAGGATAACGCTGCGGTAAATCTTGCTGAATTTTAAGCTTTTTTGGCAAAAAAACAGAGTTCCAGTAACCTGGCCTGGCTTGACAAATTTTTGTTTTCGTGATAGATTAAAAACATGTTATTTTGGAAATTTAGTAAAAGGATCATCTCTTACATAGAAAGCCCCCGAATACCCCTGTTTTACTGTTTTCTCATTTTTCTCTCCGCGGTTACTTTAAGGAATTTCCTGGAGCTCTTTTCAGATACCGCCCAAATATCTCTAACGTTCTATCCTGCCTGGCATCCTCTTTTCTTTAGCGTATGGCTGGGCTTATGCATATCCTTTCTTCATTATTACGCCTTGTGGCTGGCCCTATTCCTTGCCCTGGCAATAATCCTGTCAACGCTGACAAAGGAGGACATTTCCAAGGTCCTAAAGACGGTCTTTGCCTTTTCTATTATAGTGAACATCACCCCTGTTCTTGACCTCCTGGTCAGCGGCGGTAAAGGGATGAATATATCCTATCTGTATCCCAAAAATCTCCTGGAATTCCTGCCTGTTCCTAAGGGGCTTACCCCCGGGATGATATTAACCAGCGGCACGGGCATCGGCTTATCTTTTATTTACGGCAAGGTGAAAACAAACAGCAGCTTAAAAGGCTTTATCAGCAGCTTATCATTTTATCTGCTGCTGGCAGCCGCATCAATGTTGCCCCTGCTGCTTAACGTCAGGCATCCGCTGCCGATAATAAGGTTTCTTTCTATCGTGGTTTTTATGGAGAGCTTGATTGTATTCTACCGTTTAAAAAAGAGCTATTTTATCTGTCTCTTTAAAGACATACGCTGGTTAAGGCTGTTGCATTTTTATTCCATGCTTATCCTGGGAATGATCCTGGCGGGAGCGCCGTTACCCGGCATCCTGAAGCAGAACGCCGGCGCATTTTTACTCATTCTGCTTTCTACTTCTCTCTGCTGGTTAGTGGCTGTGATTTTTAACAATATCGAAGACCTCGGCATAGACAAAATAACCAATCCCGGCCGGCCGCTGGCATCGGCAGCCATACCGAAGCAGGATTACCTGCGGATTGCCGGCGCACTCAGCTGCCTTGCCCTTGTTATGGCGCTGGCGGTAAACTTTATTACCTTTTTCTTCGCCTTGCTCCTTATAGGGAATTCCCTGCTTTACTCGCTTCCTCCCTTGAGGCTAAAAAGGGTGCCTATATTCTCCAAGTTTTTCATATCCTTCAATTCGCTTTTAGCTGTAATGCTGGGGTATATTTTTTCCGGCAGGCAGCTGTTGGCTTTTCCGGAAATAATCAGCTGGTATTTCCTGGTTTTTATCACTCTGTCTTTAAATTTTATTGACCTCAAGGACTACGCCGGAGATAAGGAGGCGGGTATACGCACGCTTCCGGTTATTTTCGGTCCCAAAAAAGCCAAATTCATTATAGGCCTGTTTTTTCTGGCCAGCTATGCCGCGCTAGCCGGAGTATTTGTTGACAGGCGCCTGCTTGCTCCGGCGCTGGCCGCGGGAGTGACGCAATTTCTCCTAATTAATAGAAAGAGCTACCGCGAAAAGCCGGTGCTGCTTACCTACCTTATCAGCGTATCAGGAGTGTTTATTTATCTTATATTCCTGTCTTAGCCGAAAACGGATACCTAATTTTAGATAACTGAAATTTTGACAATATCGGGCGGGGGGGAGCAGCTTTGATTATCTTGAAACCTTTCTACACGGCAACCTTCTCTTGAATGAGGCCGATATAGTTCTATTGTCCGGCAAGTAATTGAGGGAATTAAGGGGGCGGTCTTTGCCCGGAGTAACGGGCGGGTAATATCAGCGGATGCGGAAACTTTTGACGATTTTCATAAAAACAGGTTCATACTCGGGGTATTTTTCTGCGGCGCTGGAACAGGTAATAATGTAGGCCTGGCTCCCATGCATGAAAATCGTGCTGACAACCTTTATTTTTACTTTTTTGGCGTAAGTCTCAAAAGAGAGCCATTTCCCCGGCCGCAGGCCGGCCAGGATATCGCCTTCGGAAAAATCAGGACTGATAATTTTGCTTAAGAGCGCATCCCTGTTCATAATAAAGAACGCGGCTAAAGTCGTAGGCTTGGGCAGGTTTATCACGCCTACGTTTACATTTTCGCTGTAATTATCCTGGGGGCTGTTACGCGGCTCTATGGCAAGCATAGCTGTGCCGTAAGCGCCTGTTTTTATAGCCCAGGAGCGGGGCAAGAGCAGGGAAAAGCGGTATTCCTTATCGTAATAACGCTTCCAGCTGAAATCACAGGTAGACAGCCAGGTAAGCGCAAAGATCAGAAAAATAACAACAAGCGATATCCTTGTCCAAATAACGCTCTTGCGTTTACGCCCCTGTTGTTCCTTGTTCAATATACCGCCTGCTTCAACCATAATTAGAAACCTGAGCCCTTGGGGATCAATTCACCCGTAGAGAACTTGAGGATTATCGGCCCGGCTACGATAATAATGATCGCCGGCAATATGCAAAAAATGAGCGGAAAAAGGATCTTCAGAGAAGCCTTAATGGCGTACCTTTCTCCCATCTGAAAACGCATAGCGCGGGTGTCTTCCGAAAGGTTGCTGAATGCCTCTTCGATAGAAGTGCCCATGCGCTCTGCCTGGGTAATCATGCGCACAAAGCTGTTGACTTCGGGGATCTGCAGCCTCCTGGCCATATCCTTCAGCGCTTCGCTGCGCGGCTTGCCTACCTGGATTTCGCTTAAGACTATGCCCAGCTGCTGGATGAAAGAATTATAATCGCTCTTATCAATCAGCCAGCGCACCGCCGAAACAAAATCCGTGCCGGCATTAATACACATATCCAGCAGGTCCACGGATTCCGGGAAAATCCTGACGATAGCGTCTTTCTTGGAACTTACCTTACGCCAGATCAACAGGTCAGGTATAAAAAACCCTATGAACGCCCCCAGGGGCGCATAGACAAGCAAAAGGAACCTGTAAGTCAGGATGCCAAACAGTATCGCGGAGAATATTTTTATCAAGACCAGGCCCTCGATATCAACGCGCATCAGCAAAACTTCGGCCTGTGAATTTAAGCGAATAAGGTATTTCAGGCCGGTGAACGGCCTGGCCAGAAAATACAGGGGTTTAAGAAATTTAAAGGAAAAAAGCACTGCCGGCTCCTTAAGATACAGGTGGGATTTGACGACCTCCTCCTGCCTAAGTTTAGGATACCGCTCTTCCCATAAGAAAAATGTCAGTCCGTTCAATAATATAAGCACGGCTGCGCTGATCAGGGCGAAAGCTATGGGTTCAATATAAGGCATATTCTCCCTTCTTAACCTATATCCTGTATGTACTTATCTTTTTAATCAGATAAATTCCGACTATCTGCAGGACTATCGCCAATATAATCAGCATCCTGCCCATGTCCGTTTCCAGCATCACGGTAAAATGGTCGGGGTTCTGCTTGTAGACAAAATAAGTAAAGACAAAGGGAAGGACCATCATGACCAATCCCTGCAATTTGCCCTGCAGGGTAAGCGTGGCGATCTTTTCCTTCAATTTGATGTTATTACGGATGGTATCGGTCAGCCTGCCGAATACCTTGGTCAACTCTCCTCCCGATTCCCTGGCGATAAGTATGGAGGTCACAAGAAGATTCACCTCTTCCAGGGGCATCCGTTTTCTCAATTTCTTCAATGACTCATCCAGGCTTACCCCCAGCTTATTTTCCTTTAATACCAGGTTAAACTCCTGGGATATGGGCGGAGGCATCTCTTCGCAGAGCACCTCCATTGCCTGGACAAAGCTTAAGCCCGCTTTTAAAGATGAGGTCAGCATTGTCAGGCTGTCTACCAGCTGCCCCTGGAACTTCTTGATCCTGATCCGGGTGGCGATAAGGATCATTACGTTGGGCACGAAGACGCCGAGAATAAAACCCGCGACCAGCCCCACTATATTCCTGAAAAGAAGAAAACCTGCGCCGCTTACCACAAAAGGGGACAGGGAAAGCAACAATAGCCTTTTTTTCTCCCAAAAAATGAATGACTCCTCTAACTGGCGGGAGAACCGGTCGGTCTTTTTCTCTTGAAGCTTGGCGTACCTGTCTATCATAATGGGAACCAAGGCGTCTAGCACTACGAAACGCATAAGTATAAAAGTAACTATGCCGATTAAAATAAAGATTAAGATAGACATTCTTTTGATGCCTCAGGGAGCGTATACCTGGCCCTGGCCGAAGGAATCCGCAGCCTCACGGAACTTACCGGCTAAGCCGGAACGCACATAACGGCCCATAATCAGCAAAACGGCGATGATTACGGAGAAAACAACCACATATTCTATTATTTCTTGTCCGCGCTTAGGCACTTAGCCTCCTTGTTCTAAGTTTATGGTCACTATTGAACCGAGATTGGGATCTAGAAAATTCGGGGAGATGATTATTTCGGCAAAACCTTTATTGCCCCGGAAATATAATTCGTAGCTATCCGCAATGACCTTGGATATCTCCGGGCCATCCCCGAGTATTTTGGTGTTGGGGATTTTGCTCTTTCCGCCTGCGCGCTTATAAAGCTCTAACCCCTCCTTAAGCGGAAACTCCCTGTCCAGCTGCCAGGAATGTTCAGGCATCTTTGCCTTATAAAACTCCCGTAGTCTTTCTACGTTAAGCGGACTGGTATACATCAGCATGCCGCGGCTGGCGCCTGGCTGGGCAAACATCCGGATGCCCTGGGGAGGCCTGGGTATAAGCTTAGAGTCTTCTCCCGGCAGGTCCTTGTCCGGAAAGGCAAAGGCCAAATCCTTGGCCGAGAAATTTTCCTTATCCAAAGGGGCGCTCCCGGGCGGCTCCAGATACTTGGAAATAATAATATCTGATTTTTGCATTCTGGATTTCAGGTAAATATCAACCACCAGGTCTTCTTTTTTAAAACGCAGCATCCTGGCATTCCCGGCGGGCATTGCCTGGTCTTTAACCCTGGCAAAGCCTTGTTTGGCCATCTGCTTCTCATAATAGGCGGCCAGCGCGGGTTTGCCCTGGTCGCTATTATACAATAAGCTCTTTATTCTCCTTCCGGCAAAAGAAAAATCTTTGGTATCTGCCAGCCGGGCATCTTCCGGCACAGGCACGTTAAAATCCAGATTAAGCTGGGGGTAAGCCGGCGCCTGCCACAATAAGATTATAGCAAAGTAGATAAAAAAACAAAAGGTCCTTTTTGTCATAATAGAAAAATATTCGGCTTTTTTAGAAACATAGAGATGAGCCGGACTGCTCCCGGATGAATATTAATGCGCGTAAATTAACTGCGTTTCAAAAAGATGCTTGCTGGTATCAAAGAAGCCCCAATAACTGTTGGGTTTACTCCCGCCGTTAACCACAGTATTGATTAAGTTTTGGACTAAATTGATCAAGTCAGAGAGCCCTGTCGGCTCAATTGTTTCATAGCCGTTCTCGCAAAAAGTATGGGCCATGGCTACAGAACTTACCCCGGATTTATATTTGAATGTCCACAGCCCCAAAGGGATATCCTTTTTATAGCGCCGTACTTCTACTCTTAGAGGGCTGTCATCAGTCAGGAGCTTCATATTACGGTTTATGGGAGATAGGCCCAGAGGAAAAGGTATTATAGCAAATATTATGTCTAATATTATGCCGACTAGACCTATTAAAAGGTCCACTATCCATTCTAACGGCCATAACCACCAGGGAATAAGTGAATGGGCCAGATCTCTTATGGCATTCAATATCATGTCGCTAATCTGATGCAGGCCATTCCAAGGTTCAAGCGGGAACAATGTCATACCGGAGACGCTTACTTCAACATAGTTTTCAAATTGATTATACGGTATGCCCATATCAAAACTATTCGGGGTTGTCCCATCGGGTCCGGGGCCAGGACCCCAGCCAAAACCGGAAGTAACCACCCTTTGCGAATGCGGATGCAAAGGAGTAATATCTCCCAGCGGCCAATATCCTTTATTAGAAGTCAACGGATCTGCTGACATAAAGCGGTAAAATCCGTTCTGGGAATAATTGCGGATCGCCCTCCTGGTGCCTTCGCTAAAGCCGTGAGAAGAGTCATCTCCGTTAAAATAAGCGGTATAGAGCGTCTGGACCTGCTGGGCATTGAGCTCATCAACGCCTGTGCCACCCCAACCGTAATATCCTTTAACATTATTCATAAACGCCTTAAAAGAAGGCCGCGGCTCGTCAACCCCGGCATTCTGAAAGGCATACTGCAACGCGGTCTTCTTGGCATTGCTCCAGGCCATCATCCCGTCCTGCCAGGCCCGGATATAACTGGTTATCTCACTGATAAGCAAGGCAAACAAAATACTGATGGCGATTATCTCTCCTACCGGAGGCGGAATAAGGGTTGCGGCAACAGCAGAAAGGATCATTATTATGCCTTTGCCGCACATAGAATCGCTCGTTAGGCCCAGGCCAAGAAGCGCCCCGCTTAAGACGCTGACCCCCGCCAAAGCTGCGCTGTCAGCAGCCACCGATACGTCCGTCTTATAAACTCCCAGCTGGCCTAAATTAATGGTGATCATGGTCAGGATAAGGGCAACGCAGATAATGGCAA
>JAQTNM010000028.1 GCA_028713875.1 Candidatus Omnitrophota bacterium
GCGTATACCCCGTGTTGACGGGCTATTTCTTTTACTATAAGCCGGTAAGTCATCACGTTGTCAGCCATGGTTAAGGCATCCGCATAACGCAGGTCAATCTCATGCTGGCTCATTGCTACTTCGTGGTGGCTGTATTCAACCTGGATACCCAAAGCCTGCATGGTCAGGATGGTATCCCTCCTTAGATCCTGGGCCACATCCAGAGGCACCAGGTCAAAATACCCTCCTTGGTCCAGAGGCTGCGGGACCTGGGAATTGGCAAAATAAAAATATTCCAGCTCCGGGCCGACATAATAGGTAAAACCTGACTGTGCCGCCCTGGCCAGATTGCGTTTTAGGACGTAACGCGGGTCGCCTTCAAAAGGTTTGCCGCTTGGCTCATAAATATCACAGAACATCCTGGCCACGCTGCATTGTTCTTTTGAGCGCCACGGTAAAATGGCAAAAGTATCCGGGTCAGGCTTTGCCACCATGTCGGACTCTTCGATCCTGGCAAAACCCTCGATGGATGAGCCGTCAAAGCCCATGCCTTCCTCAAGCGCGCCCTCCAGCTCATCAGGCGTGATCGCAAACCCTTTTAAGAACCCTAGAACATCGGTGAACCATAAACGGATAAACTTTACTTTATGCTCTTTGACTGCCTTTAGAATCTCCTGCTTTGTCTTTTTAGCCACATTTACCTCCCCGCCTGCCTATTAGGCAGGCCTTTTAAAAATAGTTCTATACGGTTAAGCGCCTCTTTTAAATTCTCTAAAGAAGACGCATAAGAAATCCGAATATACCCCTCGCCGGACTTGCCAAAAGCATCTCCGGGAACCACTGCGACTTTCTGTTTCTGCAACAGGCGCCGGCTGAAATCCAGGGAATTCAAGCCTGTTTTTTTTATGGAAGCAAAGGCATAAAAGGCTCCTTGCGGCTTTGCGCATTTAAGCCCGATGCGGTTTAAGGCCTCGACAACAAGCTCTCTCCTGCGCCTGTATTCGCGCTTCATCTCTTCCACATTGCGGCTGCCACTGTGCAAGGCTTCAACTGCCGCCATCTGTGAGGTTATGGAAACGCACATTATGGTGTATTGATGGATCTTGGTCATAGCCGCGATAATATCTTTGGGGCCGCAGGCAAAACCCACGCGCCAGCCGGTCATAGCGTAACTTTTGGAAAAGCCATCCAGATAAACCGTGCGCGCCTTTGCACCGGGCAGGGTAGCAAAAGGCGTGTGCTGTAAATCATAGGTGAGATCACCGTATACCTCATCGGTTATGCACAAAAGGCCGTGCTTCAAAATAATTTTCTTCAGCGCATCCAGTTCGCTGCGGGTGTAAGAAACGCCTGTGGGGTTAGAGGGATAATTTAAGACTACGGCCTTGGTTTTTTTGTCGATCGCCTTTTCCAGCGCCTCCGGCTTAAGCTTGAAGGCATTTCTGCTTGTGTCTATAAATACGGGCAGGCCTCCGGCAAGCTCGCTCACCGGACCGTATGAAACATAACTGGGCGCAGGGATTAGGATTTTATCTCCCGGATTAATGATCGCGCGCAAAGCCAAATCCACCGCCTCGCTTACTCCCACGGTAACCAAGATTTCATCGTCGGGAGAATAATCCAGCCCGAAGCGGCTCTTTAAATAACGACTCAAGGATAATCTCAATTTATAAAGCCCCTTATTGGAAGTATAGGAAGTAAATCCTTCTTCAAGAGAGTAAATTCCTGCTTCGCGGATCTGCCAGGGTGTGACAAAATCCGGCTCGCCTACCCCCAGGGAGATTACCTCTTTCATCCCCAGCACCAGGTCAAAAAAAGCCCTGATACCGGAGGGCTGCATATCCTTGACTTTTTTGGAAACGTTGTCTTTCATATTACTAATAGGATATTGCTATCCTCTCATTTTCTTTCCTATGTTTTAAAATCACCCCGTCTTCCTTGTATTTCCTAAGTAAGAAGTGCGTTACCGTGCCTCTTACATTCTCTGAAGGCGCCAGTTTCTCCGCCACAAACCTTGAGACCGCATGGATATCCTTGCCCTCCACTATCAAGAGCAAATCGTAGGTCCCGGAAATAAGATAACAGCTGGAAACCTCGGGAAACGAATATATGCGCTCGGCAATCCGGTCAAAACCAACATCTTTCTGGGGTACGATATTCACTTCAATCAGGGCCCTGACGTCGCGCTCGCCGTCTTTAATCAATTCCTTGTTGATTACGGCTTTGTACTTGAGTATGGCCCCTTCTTTTTCGTATTTTTGTATGGCCTTTTTTATATCCTGCGGTTTTTTCTTCAGCATCCTGGCGATGTCTTCGTTGCTTAAACGGCAGTCTTTTTCCAATATTTCCAATATCTCATCCATCTTTATCCTCCCTGCGTACTTAAACGCCTGTCCTTGGATATTCGAGAAGCGCCTTCTAAAAAGGGACGCCTGTCATGGGGCAGGGGTTTCTGCTTTGGTCCCGGGGCCCTCCAGGCGTATCTTTCAAGCTTTAATTTATTATTTTCCGAATTATAGCACCTAGAGCAGGCCTGGTCAAGGAGATTTGCCGGTCCCTCTCAGCGGCAACATAAGGTCAATCTATTCTTCTGAAAAGCAGGATCTCATCGGAACGAAAAGGGGAGAAATAATCTATGTAAGGCAAAAAATTATTGCGGATGCCGTTGCCGACCTTTCCCATTCTCTTTAATGATGCCGAAATGCCCGTAGAGGGAGGATTATCAGGCATGATCTTGCGGAACTCCCTTAAAAATTTTATCTTAAAATTACGCCACGTATGATCCCTGACTAAAATCAACCCGTATTTCCTAAACAGCCTTATCCAGTACCCCCTGAAGTGTATATTGATATGCGTTTTGTCGGTCCTGGCATATCTGCCGAATGGCGTAGGAGTGGTTATAAAAACATAACCTCCGTTCTTAAGCACATTTCTTACTCCTTGCATTAAAATATCAAAGCTATCAAGATGCTCTAAGACCTCGGTAATTGTAATTAAATCAAAAATTCCGGCAGGAAAAGGCAGATTGTCTTGTTCAATATTTACGACAAAAAGTCTGTCCTTTATTTCCGCAGGAGCGCAGGAAATGGCGTAAGAACTGACATCCACTCCATAAACATCAATACCCAGCTCTTTAAACAGATATGCCAGGTAACCCTTGGCGCATCCGATATCCAGGGCCTTGCCGGGCTTAATCACATTATTGATAGAGCTTGAAAGGACCTTAAAATATAACTTTGCGTTATCCCAATTGTAAATCCTTTTATTCCTCAGGCCTTCTGCGGATTCAAAATAATCCCTGCCGAATAAATTCTTTTTATCAGCGTGCATATCTTATCATTTTATTTATCTCCTGCGCGATATTGCGGCTTTCCTTTTCCAATCCCTTTATGCACCTAGCGCCTTTGCATCCAAAATCATAACACGGCCTGCACCATACCGGCCTGTAAATAATCTTTTTCATTAATCCGACAGAGGTAGTTGTTTCTTCTGCAATCAGCCTGCCTATTTTTTTTCTCTGATACGGATTCTTGGAAAAAGGGTTCCATACGGTAGCAGAAGTGGTGGCGAGAAAAATAACGCAGTGCGTAGGGACCTGCAGGATATTGGTTATGCCTGAATTGGAGCCGATGTAAAGAACGGCGTTCTTGGAAATATACAATAACTCCCATATTGAATAATTCTTCTCAAGATAGACGACATTCTTTCTCTCAATATGGCGCTTGAATTCGCCCAGATTCGGCTGATCCAGCTCATCCATAATGACGAAAGTGCCTGCGAATTCCAGGTTGTTTATTAAGCGCGCGTACATTTGCGCCGAAGGGCCGCGGAATTTATCAAAGCCCGCTACGTTCACCAGTATATAAGGAGGCCGGACTTCGAAGCCGGATGGCAGTATCATTTTCGTTCCCAAATCAACGTAATCGGGGATATTCAAACCTATACCCATGCTATCTTTAATCAGTTTTTGCGCGGCATCCACTACATTGGCCCCGGAGAGCTCTACCGAAGACCTGTAAGAGTAGTCCAAAAGCAGGCTCCATACGCTTATATTGAAGCCTATGTAATAACGGCAGAGGTTTTCTTTTCTTATTTCCAGAAAAGTACCCAAGCCTCTTATGCCGATCAAATCCAGGTAAATATCGTAGCGCGGAACCGCATTTTTATCCCTGCGCAGATATCCGTAAGAAACAAGGCTGGAGAAAATCTTTCTTATAAATTCGGGGGTGGACGGGGGCTTATCAACTATAACCCGCGTCTTAAAAAACTCCTTCAGGATAGAGTCGTTATATTGTGAAGTAAGCACGGTGATGTCAAAGCGCTTGCCGAGCTCAAGCAACAAAGGCAAGCTGATAATGGCGTCCCCCAGCCTGTCCGCCCTGTTTACCAATATTGTTTTTAAGCCGGCGGTATTGATCCTTTTCTGCTTCACAAAAAACATCAACGCCAGGCGGCCTGATAATTTCATAAGTAAACTCTTAAACATTTATTCAATCCCTTGTTTTCCTGAATAGCCCGCATATGAACCCGGCGTTCCAGCAGAGAAACGCGACCGCAAAAAGTTTAGCCGAGCTCAAAAGGTGCCTTAATCCCATGGTGAGAAAAACCCTGAATAATAACAACAAAAATGCGGTTAAAAGAGCCAGGAAGGCGACTTGAATATTACAGACTGCCAGGATAATAAATAGCAAAAGCAATGCCGGCACCAAATGGATAAGGCGGAAAAATCCGTGCCTGCGCACCAGAAAACCCTGGGCGGCTCCATAGCGGAACATCATCATGCTGTAACGCAGCAGGCTCTTTGGCCGATAATGATAAACGACCGCCAGTGGATTATACATCAATTTGTAACCCGTCTTCCTGAGCCGATGGTCCAGCTCCACGTCTTCTCCCGGCCATAATCCCGCCAAAAAGCCTCCTGTCTCAACTAATATTTCCCTGCGGTAAATGGCATTACAGCTAGGATTATGAGCCGTCTGCCTGATATTGTTGCCGGACTTCATGTAGTCAGCGATAAATCCGAGGCTGGCAAAAATATCATTGACCTGCTTGCCGAATTCCGTTTCGTCATCAGGGCTCTTTTGAGAGCCGCCTACGCAAACTACGTCTTTATCCGTAAACCCTTTCAATAATTCGCTAATCCATGCGGCATCCACAGTGCAATCGGCATCCGTAAATGCGACGAACTCGCCTTTAGCCTGCCCGATACCCATGTTCCTTGCCCTTGAAGGCCCTACGCCCTTGGTGGTTAAGATTTTGATGCCGGGATAATTATTCAAAGATTCTGCGGTGCCGTCGCTTGACCCGTCATCTATGACGATTACTTCATAATTGTCATACTTCAAAGACAATATGGAATCTATGCATTTTTTTATTGTAGGCAGGGCGTTCTTTGCGGTGACGATGACTGAAACCAAAGGATTGCTCATTTGCATATAAGATAAGATAGAAAATTATAAGCGCCTTTTAATTTCCTGTAGATGTCAAAAATATTTTTGTTATGAAAGGCGAACTTAAAGATGAACCGGGGGCTGAAATAAAATTTTTTAAGCCCCTCATCCACAAGCGCATTTATATCCTTGATGGTCAAGCCGGGATAGTCCACTACCGCCCCCTGCTCTCCGGCATTAAGCCAGTCATTCCAGGATTTGGCCATAAGCAGTTTCTGGCTCTGGCAGTAATTAAAATACTCTGAGCCCGGAAGGGGCACGGCCGCGGAGAACTGCAGCGTATCAAGTTTTAAGCTTAATGCAAAATCTATTGTTTTGCGCGCAGTTTCTTTCGTCTCTCCCGGCAACCCCAGCACAAAACATCCATGGATGCCGATTTTAGCTTCTTTAGCCAGGCGTACAAATTCCTCTGCCTGAGCGACATTCAAGCCTTTCTTCGCATTGTCCAGTATGCCCTGGTCGCCGGATTCAAAACCTACCAGAAACTCCCTGCATCCCCTTACCTTCATTTCCCGGAATAACTTCAGGTCATATATATCCGGCCGGGCATTTATGGACCAATTGATTTTTAATCCGCGCGAGCCTATCTCTGCGCATATTGAATAGGCCCTGTCTTTATTGACCGTAAACGTATCGTCTTCAAAAAAGAACTCCCCGTATTTCAACCCGGGGAACAACCCCAGGTCATATTCTATTTCATCGGCGATATTTCCGGCGGAACGGAACCGGTATTTATGCCCGAACATCAACTGCGGCCACTGGCAGAAAGTACACTGATAAGGGCAACCCCTTCCGCCGATAATGTCAATATAAGGATAGAGCCTGCCGGCGTCAAAATACTTCATGATATCAATATATTCCCAGGCCGGAAAAGGAAGGCTGTCCAAATCCTCGATCAACGGGCGCGGGGAAGTAAACTTTAACTGGCCATCTTTTAAATAACAAACGCCGGCCGCGTTATCTAAATCAGGCCAATTCCGGATAATGTCCCTTACTGTGTAATCATACTCTCCCAGAGCAATGGCATCTATGTTTCCCGAAGATAATTTGAAGGTCTCCTGCGGCAGCGCGGTGGCATGCGTACCTGTCATTATCACCTTTGCCCCGGATTCCTGTTTACAGATCCCGGCGCATTCGATGTCCGAATAAATGGAAGGCGTAGTGGAATCCAGGATTACAAAAGCGGGTTTTTTCTGCCTGACCAGGCCCTTAAGGCGGCTCTTATCCCAGTTATTGGCTGCGAAATCATAAAGTTCCACGTCCAGGCCTGATTTCTTCAGCACCGCTGCCGCATAGCAAAGCCAGTCAGGCGGACGCAATGCCCTTGCACGGGTCCTTGCGGGCCAGCGCTGGCAACGGCAATAGTGCGCGATAAAGGGAAGGTTGATAACTAATATTTTCATGGAATATAAAAATGAGCCTCTAAATTAATTATTTTTAAGCCCCAGCTTAAAAAACTTATGGCAATATGTGTTGAAGCCAAGATTGCACTTGTGGTAATCTTCTGCCAATCCCTCTCCTGCGTAATTAATCGCGAAGTTGTCAATTATGCTTTTTTTAACTACCCCTGAGAAATC
This sequence comes from Candidatus Omnitrophota bacterium, assembly GCA_028713875.1. Taxonomy (GTDB): domain Bacteria; phylum Omnitrophota; class Gorgyraeia; order Gygaellales; family Profunditerraquicolaceae; genus JAQTNM01. The sequence goes on from JAQTNM010000028.1 coordinate 7,007, forward strand.
ATATTGCAAGCCTGATTCTATCAGGTAAACCGGCTTCTTATCCTTTAAGAGCCCCTTAACTGTTTTTATGAATCCTTCTGTTGCGCCAGCGTCACCGATAGGGCAACCGATAACTTTCCTGCCGCCGTAATATTCAATAAAAGGAGCGTCATCCATCGCAATAATTACGGCGTTATCTTCGGTCTTTCCTTTAATATATAAGGCGAACTGCTTTTCTCCGTTAAAACGGTGCCGGAATTCAAGCAGGGGGTACGCACGCACGAACATATACAGGACAAAACAAATGAGGATGGCGGGGGTAAGAATTCTATATCTCCTGTATAGACGAGAAAGCGCGTAGGAAACAAATACGTAAACCGGGATCGCGACCATGTCTAGGTACCTGGCCTCATAAGAGCTTAAGTTGCCGAAGTAAAATAGCAGCATAAACCACAGCAGGAAGAATAATGTAAAGAATAATTTTTTGTCAAGCGCCATCCTGAACAAGCCGATAAAGAAAAGCACAAATATGAACGGCGTGATGCTTAAATTGATATCCCTGAGGGCTAATTTAAATACCGGAGAAAATAATCCCAGGAAATAAGCGGAAACATTGTCCTTTATATACAACGCTCGGTAAATCTCGTACTTTAAATATGGAAAAAAGGCGAGCAAAAAAATGAACGAGAAAGGCAAAATTACCCAAAGCAGGGATTTAAAATTGATCCTCTCCTTTGAAAAAACAATCCTGAAGGGCCGGACGGATATATCCGGCTTAAGATAGAGCAAAAAGAACAAGGGTATGCCCGTAAGCATAGATTCTCTGATCGTAATGGAAAAGGCAAAAAGGCAGCTGGATAAACCGACCAAGATATAGGACTTTTTTCCCATGCCGCGATATAGAAGATAAAAAGAAAAAATAAGAAAGAAGATGGAAGCCCCATGCTCTTTCCCGTAGGTATTTGGGGAAAGGTAAAAAGGGGTCAGGGAGAGTAATAATGACGCGCAAAAAGCCTGAAAAGAGTCATTGAATAATTCCCTGATGAATAAAAATAAGGCAACGACAGATAAAGAATGGAATAACAGGCTGGAAAACCTGGTTGCGAAATCCGCGGTCTGGCCGAGAAGAAAAAAAGGCAGATAAACGATAGAGTTTATAATAACCGAGCCATACCGCCCTTTGAGCGCAGGCTGCAATATGCCTGTTTTATACGTATTTTCTGTTGCCTGGGCCAAAATCACGCTGTCAAAATGAAACAGGCCTTCATTTATGAAAGACATGCCTATTATAAGGTTGAACAAAAATAAAAAGATTATTATTGCGTATTTTATTTCCCGGTCTTTATTCATCCCGTATCTGATGGATGGGATATCAACAAGATGATCTTATTTCTTCTTTAAAAATAACAGGCTGATGAAAAAAGAAGAAAATACGGTCTGCAGGCCTATCACCAGGAAAGTCATAGCCAGGATAGATTCCCTTATCCTGTATAAGGCGCCCAAATCCCTGGAAAACCATTCTATAAGTATCAAAATATTTATTAATAATCCGGACAAGAACAAAATTGCGCCCAATATTATTCCCCGCTCAAGACTGAAATGCCGCTGGAATAAAAAAGTAAGTTTATCGTACTTTAAAAACCCCTGTTTTATAGCGTAGGTATGGGCATAGATACCCAGATTAATGATCTGGTATGAAAGAATGCAAATTACGCTGCCAAAAACCACCACGTGGATATCCCAATAGCGCCCTAAGAATAAGAAGGGCCCCCTGAGCAAGACTAACAGTATCAACAGACCGGATATGAAGCCTACCGCTCCGGGGACAAAATATAACCAAAGCGGACAATAGAGCAGCATAAAGCGTATATGGCGCCAGGCGTCGGGAAAAGGCTTTAATTTTGATTTACCCATCCTCGGATAATAATGAATGGGGACTTCGCACATCTTTAGCTTGTTTTGTGAAGCAGAAAACACCATTTCCGTGGCAAACTCCATCCCCATGGTCCTTAATCTCATCTTGCGGTATGCCGCTTTCGTAAATGCCCTCATCCCGCAGTGGATATCGGAAAGGTTAATGCGGAAAAAAATCCGCGACATCGCTGAAAGGACAGGATTACCCAGATAGCGGTTAAGCCAGGGCATTGCGCCTTTGTGCATCTTGCCTTTAAATCTGGAACCGATCACAAAGTCATAACCTTCTTTCAGGGGCTTTAGAAATCTGGGGATATCGTAAAAATCATAGGTATTGTCGCTGTCGCCGATAATGATGATCTCCCCCTGCGCTTCTCTTAAGCCGCGCAGGTAAGTCGAACCGTAACCGCGCCTGGATTCCGATATAACTTTTGCCCCCAGAGATGCGGCTATTGCCCCGGAGCCATCCGCAGAAAGATTGTCGACAACAATGACTTCTCCGGCAATCCCCTCCCGGAGGAATATTTCCTTGATTTTCTTTATACAGGTAGCGATGGTCTCTTTTTCGTTCAGGCAAGGCAGGACTACTGAAACCTCTATTTCTTTACCGGCGTTCATTTTCTACTCCCAATTTATTTGAAAAACACGGATGTAGCCATCTCCTGAGCGCTCTTCCATAAATGGCCTAAAATGCTTAAGACCTGTTCCGTTTAAAAAATATAGCCGCACAAACAGGCTTTTAGCCAACTGGGTGTCCAGCAATATTGCCTGGAATCCATCCTGATTATTGAGTATGAGCACAGAATAGTCCAGGTCATGCCTTGGGTAAACGATCTCCTTCAAAACATTATTTTCAAGAAAGAAGAGGCTTTCGGGGATTTTATATTCGCCATACTCCGAAGGATGCAAAAAGACTTCTTGCTTTTTTGTGTCATAGACCAGGCCGTTATCAAAGAGCACGATACCGTCTGTTTTGCGGCCTTTGACTAAATCGCTGCGGAAGCGCCAGGAGGAAGAAGCCCATTTGCCCAGGCCATCTTTAGGGACCAGCTCTGCCTGGCGGTACAGGCTTTCGATCTGGCGCCCGTCCCGGATGAATTCGCTCAAGCGCCGTGTCATTTCGGGCTTGCTTATGCTGTTAATGTGGTAGGCTAAATATGACTTCTTAAAATCCCAGTTTCCTATAAAAGAAATCGAACGGATTATATTCTTGATATTATAATCTGCCACAAAATAAGCTTCTGCCTTCGGCTTGCTCAATATCAACTCGGTCAGCCTTAAAGCCAGCGGCCTGGGAAATAACCTTAACATCAATTCCTGCGTTTCCTTGGGGCTTGACGATAATATTTTATTTAATACAAAAACGGCCTTGAGGGGATCATGGAAATACGCATTCATGAGTTCAAATGCCCTGTTACCTCCGTTGTCCAGCATCTTTAATATTCTTATCGCCTCTTCTTCATTGTCCGACAGCAATGCCCTGGCCATCCAGTAAGTTTGAGGGACATTCTGGCTCTGGCCGTCTATAATGACCCTGCGTCTTGATACGGCCTTATACCAATCGCCTAAATCCCACCAGGAATTAATAATACTTTCCGGGGGAGTGCGTTCTTTGATGGCCGTCAACATTTTATAGTAGGTATCATTCATTAAAGGGGATAATTTTTCCGCGCTCCTTGCGCCGTTATCAAGCATTTTAACGCATAATACCACGCAAATGATTAACGGGATGTTGCGCAAATACCTTTTTATAGCGCCGAGGTGGACATAAGCTTCATTTATTATCCATCCCAGAGATATCCCCAAAGGAATAAGCATAAACATTACGAAGCGTATGCCCCTTGATGATGCAAAAAACATGGCTGCAAACCACAGGAACAAGATCGGCCTCAGGCCCGATTCAAAAACAGTGCATTTTTGATTTCGCAAATGACGCCAAAATAGCAGCAGTATACAGCAGACACCGGGCACAAATAACGGCATACCGCCCGCCTGATTGATAATTTCGTAAAAGGACGGCTTCCTTAATTCGTCTACGGTAGAATAAATATTGGGCCAAACTAAATTGGCCAGCGGCTTGTTTAAATTTATTGACCTGCTTATGGAATTAAAAATATCAAAGAACGGCCCCGGGCCTGAGAAAATGATAATCCAAAGGAAACTAAATATCAAAAAACATCCCAGAAAGAGAAAGTGCCTCTTGAATAAAGCGGGGGCTTCCTTCTTACCCCAGAGGCAACCGAACAGCAGGCCGGCCAAAGATACGATTTCATATAATACGATGATGCAGAATATAAACCACCAGTTTATCCAGGTAAGACAAAAAACCCCCAGCCAGAAAGCGGAAAAACAGACATAAACGACGGCGGACTTCAGGTTAGCCTTCTCATAGGCTATAAGATATGTCCAGACAATTAGCAAAGGGAAAAGCAGGTTAAGGATATCCGTATCAAACCAGCCTGCGGAGCTTCGCGGCAGGAAAATCGGGGCAAGCCCCACATAAAGGCAGCTGATTACGGCGGACAAGTTCCCCCAGCGGCTAAGGCAAGATCGG